>CBDUDY010000008.1:0-27506 GCA_965366055.1 uncultured bacterium | reverse complement strand
GGCCCTTTGCTATAATTGGCAACTTTCCATACAATATTTCGAGTCAGATTGTTTTTCGCGCTATCGAATTTAGACACGTGATTCCAGAGTTTTCTGGCATGTTTCAGAAAGAGGTTGCTCAGAGAATTTGTGAGAAAAAAGGTTCAAAAGCCTACGGAATTCTATCCGTTTTAGTCCAAGCATTCTATGATGCTCAATATCTTTTTACCGTAGATGAACATGTTTTTATTCCTCCACCTAAAGTAAAATCGGGAGTTTTAAGACTCACGCGCAAAGTAGATTATACATTGCCATGTCCTGAAAAGCTATTTTTTACGGTTGTAAAAACTGCTTTTCAGCAGCGACGTAAAACTATGCGTAACAGCTTAAAAACCTTAAACCTTTCGGATAGTTTGCGTGAAGACCCTATCTTTGCGCTGCGTCCAGAGCAATTATCTGTAGAAGAATTTATTAACCTAACATTAAAAATACAAGCCGATGGAGTTTAAAATCAGTAAGGAGCTCATTGAGAGATTAGAAGAATTAATTCAGGGGAAACAGGACAGCCAACTGGTCACTCTGCTCAATGATATGCACCCTACTGATATTGCCGAGATTCTTGACGAACTCGACTTCAACGATGCTACATATATATTTAAAGTACTCGATAGTGAGAAAACTGCGCGTATTCTTCTTGAACTTGAAGATGATTTAAGGGAAAATATATTAAGTAGGCTTTCGCCAAAAGAGATTGCCGAAGAGCTTGACGAGCTTGAAACGAATGACGCTGCCGATATTATGGCGGAGTTGTCGCAGAGCAAAAAAGAAGAAGTAATTCTTGAGCTGCAAGATGTTGAACACGCCAAAGATATTGTCGATCTTTTACGTTATGATGAAGATTCTGCGGGTGGATTGATGCACAAAGAATTGGTAAAAGTAAACGAAAACTGGACCGTTTTGACCTGTGTTAAAGAAATGCGCATTCAAGCCGAAAACATTTCCAGAGTTCATTCAATCTATGTTGTAGATGATGAAGGGCGCCTTAAAGGCAGGCTTTCTTTAAAGGATTTACTTACAACATCTACTAGAAAACCAATCATAGATTTATACATTCGCAAGCTTAATTATGTCAAAGTAGATACCGAAGATGTTGAGGTTGCGCGTATCATGCAACGATATGATCTCGAGGCAATTCCAGTTGTCGATGAGATGGGAATTCTTGTAGGACGCATTACCATTGACGATATTGTTGACGTAATCAAGGACGAAGCGGATGAAGATTACCAACTTGCTGCAGGTATTTCGCAAGAAGTAGATGCAGATGATAGCATTATTACACTTACCCGCGCTCGACTGCCATGGCTTGTTCTCGCACTTTTGGGAGGATTTGTTAGCGTCAAAGTTTTAGGCCTTTTTGAAGGTGCTATGATGGAGCACGGGCACCTATTTTTCTTTACGCCACTTATCGCAGCAATGGCCGGAAACGTTGGAGTTCAATCCTCAGCAATTATCGTTCAAGGTCTTGCAAATAATACATTAAGCGGCTCCCTTTTTCACAGACTTATTAAGGAAGTATCACTCAGTTTACTTAATGGCGTCATCCTCGGAATCATTCTTTTTGTAGGTAGCCACTTTCTATTAGATGTCGAACTTATTGTGGGTGTAATCGTAACTGTTGCATTGATTTCAGTAATTATTATCGCCTCCTTAATCGGAACTTTTGTACCTTTATTACTAGAAAAATGGGGAATTGACCCTGCATTAGCTACCGGTCCTTTTATTACAACAAGCAACGATATCTGCGGAATTTTGATTTACTTCTCAATTGCACAGTATATTTTGCACTTCTAAGATTTTTTTATTTGGGCATTTCCCTTCGGGTCGGGCTTTCCGCTGTATCTTTTGTTGTTACAAAACAATAAAAGGATGCCGGTTCAAATGAAATTCATCGAATATCTAGGAATATATTAACCGATGAGTTAATCCCTAATGCGCTCTCCGTTTTTGTTCAACTAGAGATTTAATCATCATATAATCGTACAAATAATGACCGCCAGAGACATCAAAATACTTCATATCGATAGCAACCATCCAATAATGTTGCAACAATTGACTGATTTAGGATTTACCAACGAGCTTGATTTTACTTCCAGCAAAGAAGAAGTAGAGCAAAAGATTCAGAACTATCAAGGAATTATTATTCGAAGCCGTTTCAAGATCGACAAGCAGTTGTTAGATAAAGCAACCAACCTCGAGTTTATAGCGCGTGTCGGTGCAGGATTAGAAAGTATCGATTGCGATTGCGCCACAAGCAAAAACATAAGTTTAATAGCCGCTCCCGAAGGCAATTGCAACGCCGTTGGCGAGCACACTTTGGGAATGCTACTTTCTCTTCTTAATAACCTCAATAAGGCGGACAGGGAAGTAAAAGCGGGTCATTGGAATCGCGAAAGCAATCGTGGACACGAACTAGATGGTAAAACGGTTGGGTTGATTGGGTACGGCAATATGGGAAAATCCTTTGCCAAAAAACTCAGAGGTTTTGATGTCAAAGTAATCTGCTATGATATCAAAGATAATGTTGGGGACGAAAATGCCACTCAAGTTTCATTGTCCGAATTCCAGAAAGAAGCAGATGTGGTGAGTCTTCACATTCCAGCAACTGAATTAACAGAAAAGATGGTGAATGCCGATTTTTTAAATGACTTTGAAAAACCACTTTGGCTCATCAACACCGCCCGTGGAACTTCTGTAGTTACCGCAGATTTAGCCGAAGCTCTCCAAACTGGGAAAATCCTAGGCGCTGGACTTGATGTACTGGAATATGAACAATTATCTTTTGAAAATCTATTTGCAGATAATGCATCGGCGCCTGCACTTCAATATTTACTTCAATCAGACAAGGTATTATTGTCGCCTCACATCGCCGGTTGGACGGTAGAAAGTAAGGAAAGATTATCAAAAGTTATTGTCGAAAAAATCTCTGCAAAATATGCGATGCTATTAATGCAAGAATAAAATATACGCTGCTTTTTTAAAGTACGAATCAAAAAACATCAAATTCTTAATTATAGTTTTACGCTATTCATAAATTTTTGCTATTTTTAAGCGAAAATATTCAAAATTCTAAAAAATGGAAAATACTAGAAATGAAACTTGGAATGTACCACAACAGCCGATTCGTCCTGAAAGTAAAAGGATAGTTGCGGGAGTGTTGGCACTACTGATTGGATCATTAGGCGTTCATAAATTTGTGCTCGGTTACACAAGAGAAGGGCTTTTACAAATTTTACTATTAGTTTTAACCTGCGGTGTAGGTTCAATTGTTTCATTTATAGAAGGTATCATCTATCTCACAAAGTCAGATGAAGAGTTTTATCAAACTTATCAGGTAAATAAAAGGCCTTGGTTTTAAAAAAATAGGGTGCTTAGAATATAAAAAAATAGCTTGTGAATTTTATTCAGGAGCTATTTTTTCTTTCTCTATATTTTTAAATTTTTGACGGAGATAGGGGATTAGAAATCCCATTTTTGGAATGTATTATTTTAAACGTTGTAAAGCTACCGTGTTTCTGCTGTTTATAATAGCTGTAGATGGAATCAACCTTGCGAGATTGATAAAAAAATATTGCTCTTTGCAAAGTACAGTTTTGTTTTGATAATCTACATCAACTATGCCTTTTCGAAATACGCGATCATTTCTTGTGGATTAAATTTCGCAAGCAAATCTGTGCTTGCCATCACTTGTTTCATATATAGTGCAGGTAATATCAAATTTATCCTCTTTTAAGAATGAGGATCGAGAATCTTTTTTATAATATGTGTATGAGCCAATCTTAATTTTTTCTTGGCCTACAGCAGATAAAATTGAAAAAAGTAAAATAAAAAATAGTAGCTACCTTTTCATCTTATTTCAATAGAAATTTTCATCATTAACTAACGCTGGGACTTCGAATGTATCTTTAAATGTAATTATAAAAAAAACAAAAAAAAGCTTCTGAAATTTACATCAGAAGCTTTTTTTATTTTTAGATTTTTTAGCTTTCTTACTAATTGGCTTCGCCATTCTCCTTTAACTTTCTTTCCAATTCTGCCTGAAATTCCTCCATTACCGGCTTCATGGTGCTTTCTGGAATATCAGAGATTTTGATATACATCAAACCATCGATTGCATTATTAAATAGTGGATCGACATTAAATGCAACCACTTTTGCATTCTGCTTAATGTACTTTTTGATTAATACAGGAAGACGTAGATTACCAGGTTCGAGTTCGTCGATTATTTTGTCGAATTTTACTAAGTCAGCTTCTGTTTCATTAAAAACAAAATCTTTGTCAGCATCTTTTAATTGCACTTTGTATTCCTTTTTCGGGTAGATATACTGTGCGATATATGGATCGTAATAATGTGATTTCATAAATTCAATCATTAACGATTTAGAAAATTCCGAAAATTGATTGCTGATGCTTACGCCACCAATAAGGTATTTATGTTCTGGATATCTTAAAGTTGTATGCACAATTCCTTTCCATAATAAAAACAAAGGCATCGGTTTTAATTGATATGCTTTTGAAATAAATGCGCGCCCCATTTCAATTGACTGCGACATCATTTCGAATAACTCAGGCTCAAATCTAAATAATTCCTGAAGGTAGAATCCTTGAATTCCATATTTCGGAAAAATTTCGGCACCAAGCCCCATTCTGTAAGCGCCCGCAAGTTGCTGCTGCTCATTATCCCATAAAAATAAATGATGATAGTATTTATCATATTTATCAATGTCGATGGATTTATTTGTTCCCTCACCAACTTCGCGAAAGGTGATTTCGCGTAAGCGCCCGATTTCGTGTAAAAGATTTGGTATTTTATTAGCTTCCGTAAAGAAGACTTCATAATTTTTACTTTGTAATAATCTGCAGTCTTGAGCACGTAAGGTTTCAACTTCTTTAAGAATCTTTTCCTTTTTCGCGGGCGTTACAATCTGTTTTGGTGAGCGCTGAAGTTTTAAGGTCGGAGTCTGTAAGAAAGACGCTTCTTTCGCGTAGGTATTTGACAGCATATAAGTCTTCCTTCGCAGGAAATCTGTGAAATCTTCTAGAGTTTCGTGTTCATTTTGCTCCGCTACCGAAATAGGTTTCCCTATTCGAACTCGAATAATTCTGTCTTTTTGCGAAAAAACTTCAGATGGCAATTTTGCCGTTCGAAACACATCATTCATTTTAGAAAGTGTGTAAAATAATCGGCTGTTTTTGGCGTGAAAATATATTGGAACTACTGGAACTTTTGCTTTTCTGATAACTTTGATTGCGCCTTTTTCCCAATGTTTATCAACGATAAATTTACCATCAACGTAAGTCGAAACTTCTCCAGCAGGAAACATTCCCAAAGGTTTTCCATCTGCTAGATGTCTGAGGGTTTCTTTAATTCCTATAACGCTAGATTTTGCATCCTTATGATTCTCAAAAGGATTTACAGGCATTATATATTCTTTCAGAGGTTCTATCCTGTGAAGTAAAAAATTTGCGATAATCTTGAAGTTTGGCTCTTTTTCCAACATCATTTTTAACAGTAGAATACCATCAATTCCTCCAAGAGGATGATTGGAAATAGTGATATAAGCTCCATCCTTTGGCAGTCGCTTATAGTCTTCTTCTGGAATTTCGAACTTTATCTCAAGCTCGTCAACAATGGCATTCAGAAAAGGTAGTTTTTCCAAATGCTTATTGCGATCATAGATAGCATTAAGATTCGAAATTTTTAAAACTTTCATCAACAACCAACCTGAAAAAGTACCCAGAAAGCCATATTTGTCGGTATTAATTGCTCTTGCAACTTCTTTGGCGGTTACTAGACCCATTTTTATAAAATATTTTTGACAAGAGAACAAAGATAGCATAAATCTCAGTCTTCTTGCATCGATGTGTAGAATTTGATTTGATTTTGACCCTTAAAGTCTCTTCGTTTTTATTACTTTTGGTTCACTTAATTACGAATATAATGAAAATTATTTCTTACAATGTTAACGGAATTCGCGCAGCTATTACAAAAGGTTTTTTTGAGTGGCTTGCACAAGCAGATCCCGACGTAGTTTGCTTACAAGAAATTAAAGCAAATTCAGATCAACTTCAATTAGAAGATTTTGAAAAAGCTGGATACCCATATCACTACTGGTTTTCAGCAAATAAGAAAGGATATAGCGGAGTTGCGATATTTTCTAAAACCAAACCTGATAATGTAGTTTATGGAACAGGAATAGAACATATGGATTTTGAAGGACGAAATATCCGAGCCGATTTTGGTGATATTTCGGTGATGAGTTTGTACCTGCCTTCGGGAACAAATATGGACAGACTTGAGCATAAATTTACCTACATGGACGACTTTATGCTATATATCTCAGATTTACGAAAGGAAGTTCCAAATTTAATTATCTGCGGTGATTACAATATTTGCCATGAGGCAATTGATATTCACGATCCAATCCGAAATGCAAAGGTATCTGGATTTTTGCCAGAAGAAAGAGCATGGCTGAGTGGATTTCTAGAAAGTGGATTTGTAGACAGCTTCAGATTATTTAACAAAGAACCTCACAATTATACGTGGTGGAGCTATAGAGCTGGATCTAGAGGTAAAAATAAGGGTTGGAGGCTGGATTATGCTTTAGTTTCAAAAGGACTAATCGATAGAGTTAAAAAATCAATTATATTAAATGATGCTGTGCATTCAGATCACTGCCCCATTTTGATCGAAGTTGAATAAAAATATTCTCAATTTACATTTAATAATACCAAGAAGATGAAAAATAAATTCCTTTGCGGAATACTTCTAATGTCTATTCTTACATCATGTGTGTCAAAAAAAGTATACACTGAACTTGAAGATAAACACACCGCACTTAAAAAAGAAGCTCGACAACTCTCTGACGATAATGATGCATTAACTGTTGCAAATAATCAGTATGATTTAGAAAATACTGCTCTTCAAAAAGCGTTGAATGAAATAACTATCGAAAGAGATAAGATAAAATCGCAGTTGCAAGCAGCGGAAAATAATTTGAAAAACTTGCAAACTTCCTATGCTGCCCTGGAGAAAAATAGCGATGAAGTGCTGCAAAGTAACATGAGTAAAAACCGTGAACTACTTGCCGACCTTGAAGCAAAGGGGAAGAAACTTGCAGCAGAGCAAGAACGACTTAATAAACTAAAAAGCGATCTTCTTGCAAGCTCGAATAGACTTGCTGAACTGGAAAGTATTATGGCTGCGAAAGATGCTTCTATGACTAAGCTGAAAGAAACACTTAGCAAAGCACTAAATAACTTTGAAGGGAAGGGGCTGAGCGTTCATCAGAAAGATGGTAAAGTCTATGTTTCTATGGAAAATAAATTGCTTTTTCAGACGGGAAGTTGGGCAGTAGGTGTGGAAGGTCGGAAAGCAGTAGAAGAAGTGGCGAAAGTGCTTGCGCAAAATCCTGATATTTCTGTGCTTATAGAAGGACATACTGACAATGACAAGATTATGGGATCGCTTGGAAGTGGCATCGAAAGTAACTGGGATCTTTCTACAAAAAGAGCCACCGCAATTGTGAATATTATTATCGAAAATAAGCAAATAAATAAACAGAATTTAACTGCTGCAGGTCGAAGTGAATTTGAGCCAATAGCTCCTAACGCAAGCGCAGAAGGCAAGGCAAAAAATAGAAGAATCGAAATTATCTTGACTCCAAAGCTTGATGCGATTTCAAAACTTCTGAATGACTTTTAAAATATTTTAGATCAAAAGAAAAGACAGTTTCAGCAAATGCTAAAACTGTCTTTTTTTTATAGTTTAAATCAGATTATACTCTTATTTCGCCTTCTATTCCTCCATCATCAATATCTGCTCCCATCGCTTTTGCGGTCCATTTCAAGAATGAAACTGCTTTACCATCTTTTGTGTCCCAATAATAGGCATAAGATGGTGCAACTTTGATAACACTAATGTTTGGATCATCTTTGCCTTCATCAAACCAAGCTTTGGCAATAGGATCCCAAGCTTCATCAATACTAGCCCTGTCGTAGTAAATCGACGCGGTTCCGTAAACCGAAAGATATTGTGAATCTGAAATTTTCGAATAAAATAACTGCACTTTGCTGTCGTGCTTAATTTCTTTGTTTTTGTTACTTTGAGAATTACTCAAAAACCAAATATTTCCTCGATCATCAACTTTGTTAGAGCTCATAGGTCGAGAGTCTATTGGTTGCTTTTCAAGCTCTGTACAGAACATACAAATGTCAATATTTTCTACAAGTTCTTTTAATTTTTTTATGGTCTCGTCTCTGTGTGTGTCGTCTTGATTGCTCATAGCTACTTTATATTTGTGGTTAATTGTCAATTTTTTCTGAAGTCCAATCTATTGCGTGTTGCAAATCATCCATTTCGAATCCTTTAAATTCTCCTGGCATAATATCGCTGAAAACGTCTGTAAATTTTCTTACGATTTCTGAATCTGAAACAATAGCTGCTCGGTTCCATTTCGTTAGATGTTGCACGCCTAATAAGCCGTCTTTCATCCAAGCGCCTATTGTGAAATTAGCAGGTGAAGTTTCTAAATATAAGAGGTAATTAAGCTTTCCGGTTTTCTCTACAATTGCTTCTACTTCCTTCAAGACGATGTCAAAATCATCCTTAGTTACTTCTCCGCTTGCGCGAAAACCTACCATATTTTCTGGTAAGTCTGTTATTTGCTGAATCATTTAGTTTTGGTTAATTAGTTAATAACTATAAACTTATGATTTTAAAATGCAATTAACCCTCTAATAATTATTAATAATATGTGAAAATTTTACTCTTTTGTACAGTTTTTTAAATCCTATATAATGATTGCTGTAATAGTTGCTAAGAATTGTATAATCGGAAAGATGCGGTGTTTGCAGTTACGTAAAAGATCAATGGAAAACCATTCTACATTTAGCGAAAGCTAAAAAAAAAATTAGAAATTAAATTCACTAAGATCTTCGATAGAATCGTTGTCAACGGGAGCAGTAATTTTCATTTTGAAATAGGAAGATGCAGGGCCATTTGCATAAATCTTCTTTTGCTCATATAGGGTGTCTGCAGTTTGCAATAATCCACGGCGAAACATGATATTTGTAATATATCGCTGTTTGGTATAACCGGAAGATTTAAGTTCTCCTTCTGGAGTAAATTGATACATAAATTTTTTAGGTCGTGGCACAATTGAAGCTAGATAAATGCTTTCGCCGACAGATAACTCAGATGGATTCTTTGCAAAATAAAAATGTGAAGCCTCGCCAATCCCGTAAATATTGGGCCCCCATTCTATAATATTTAAATAGACTTCGTACATTCTAGACTTTGATGCGATGCGATTATTTTCTAAAATATATACAAGCAGAATTTCCTCCAATTTCCTCGACAACGTTTTTTCTCTAGTTAGAAAAACATTCTTTACGAGTTGCATACTGATTGTACTTGCTCCGCGAGCAAATTTTTTGGCTTTAATATTTTTGATAATAGATTGCTTGAACGCTTCACCAATAAAACCATTGTGGGAGAAAAATGAAGGGTCTTCCATGGTTAATACTGCATTTCTCAAATAAGGAGAAATCGATTCTAAAGGTGTAAAATTTGGATTCGACTGCCCGACAAGTATAGCACGTTGTGGTTTTCCATTTTCGATTGCTCTATATAGAAAAGGAGTATTTAATTTGGATAAGTTTGCCTCTCCGTACTTGGTGATTTTTAGATTCTTTTTATGAAATTGACTTTCAAAGACAAGATCGTTTGGTTTGTTTTTATTGAATTTAAAATCAAGATTATAGTCAAAACTTCCCTCAGCTTGCATTCCTTGAAAGTTGGAAAATAAACCTTTGGGAAGAGATTCGATAAAATCCTGAGCTTTCATCTCTGGAATATTTACACTAAGTGCGTAAGTTGTGTCATTTTTGATGCTGTATTCTACAAATGGGTGCAATTTGAGTTTGTTGATTTGAACCGTAGAACTACTATCAATTCTAATGAAATCTGGTCCAAATAGAAAGTTGTAATCAAATTGTGCGTCGTCGATTTTCACGTCTTGCGAAGCAATTCTACGATGATTGACCAAAAGATTTTTGATCGATGCCAATCCGTTTATAGACATCTCGCCATTTTTCATGCTAAGGTTGTCTACGACAATATGAGCAGTATCAAAAGAAGCTAAGAAGTTGTAACGCTCGTCTAAGTAAGGAACTTTGATGGCAGTAGTATCTGCGTTGTAAAACTTTAAATTGGCAGTCTTTTTTCTAGGATTCGCTTTTCCACTTATGCGCCATTCTTGAATGAAAGTATTAGTTTTGACCGCAATGTTAGTTAGCAGTAATTCATCTTCTATGGAAAGAGAAATGATTTTTAACGAAGCTTTTTTACCGTTGTCATCAACAAATAGTGAAAAGTTTTTCAAATTCATATCTGTAGGTACGAGATTTAAAGCACGAGAGAGAATTTTGTAAAACTTTCTGGCATAATCTTTTTCCTTTACGACAGTTTCAATTTCGAGCGAATCTTTTTTCTTTAGAAACGCATCAAAATTCTTTTTTGAGCCTTTTTTTACCAAAAGTATAAAGCCATTCTCCATGTCAAGTTTTCCAATCTGCAGCTCACCAATCAGAAGTTCGCCAAGATTTACACTTGTATTTAATTTCTGAACCTGTAAAAGCGTGTCGGCATCGTGTGGAACAATAGAAATTTCTTTCATGACAAGGCCAGAAAAGCCTTCAAACTTTGCACTTCCGATCTTAAAGTCGCAATGATATTCTGTGTTGAATTTCTCTTGTATTTTGACGATACTTTTTTCTAAAATCACATTTCGAAATACAAAATAAGATACAGCAAGTAACAAGAGAACACCTCCAATAATTTTTGCAGCAAGCCACACTTTTTTTTGCAGTACGGTCATAGTTAATTTTTTATTCAAATAATTGAGCGGCCAAATCTTCGATTGTAGCTACTAAAACTATTTTGATAAAGGTATTTTTGAGTGATATCTTATTATACTTAGAAACAAAAATAGTAGAAAACCCGAGTTTTTCAGCTTCTTGAATTCGTTGATCGACTCTGTTTACGGGTCTTATCTCTCCAGAAAGACCTGTTTCTCCAGCAAAGCAGAAGTTCTTGTCGATAGGGATATCTTCATTTGATGATAGTATTGCCGCAACAACTGCTAAGTCTATCGCGGGATCGTCGACGGAAATTCCTCCAGTAATATTAAGGAAAACATCTTTTGTACCTAAGCGAAAACCAGCTCTTTTTTCTAATACTGCTAGAATCATATTCAGACGCTTTGCGTTGTAACCTGTGGTGCTTCGTTGCGGCGTTCCGTATACTGCAGTACTTACAAGCGCTTGAATTTCGATCATTAGTGGGCGCATTCCTTCAAGAGTTGAAGCGATTGCAGTACCCGATAAGCTTTCCTTATTTTGCGAAAGCAAGATCTCCGACGGGTTCGCTACTTCTCGTAATCCGTTGCCGTGCATTTCATAGATTCCTAATTCAGCCGTAGAACCAAACCTATTTTTCAAAGAACGCAGTATTCTGTACACATGATTTCTGTCACCTTCAAATTGTAGTACAGTATCCACCATATGTTCTAGTATTTTTGGGCCAGCGATATTTCCATCTTTTGTAATATGGCCAATAAGTAAGACTGGTATTCCAGATTCTTTGGCGAACTTTATTAGCTCTGCAGTACATTCACGAATTTGCGAAATTGTTCCCGGTGATGCTTCAATATAATCTGTTTGTAAGGTTTGAATAGAATCGATAATCACAATTTCAGGTTCGATCTCCTGAATTTGTTTAAAGATATTTTGAGTTTTTGTCTCACAAAGAATGTAGCAATTCTCTCCAGTTGCCGTAATTCTTTCAGCTCTCATTTTAATCTGCTTCTGGCTTTCCTCGCCAGAAACATATAGAGTTTTGTAAGGTAATTTCAATGAAATTTGAAGCAGCAATGTGCTTTTTCCAATTCCCGGTTCGCCACCAAGTAAAATCATTGATCCTGGAACAATTCCACCACCTAAAACACGATTTAGTTCTTGGTCTCCAGTATTCATTCGGATTTCATCAACTGAAACAATTTGAGTAATTTTTAAAGGTTTTGAAACTTTTGTTTGACTTCCTTGACTCGCTTTCCAATCTACTTTGTCTTGCTTCTGGATAATTTCTTCGGCAATTGTATTCCATTCTTTGCAGGAGTTGCACTGACCTTGCCATCTTGCATACTGAGCACCACAATTCTGGCAGAAGAATGTTGTCTTAACTTTTGACATACTATTATTTCATGTTTTTCATTTCTTCAACCCTGTCCATCATCATGCTTTTTGTAAGTGGACCTATTTCATCTTTTTGAGCGGCAGCCATGTAAGAGGATGCTGCTTTTTTATAATTCCCCGTTTTATCATACATCATTGCTCTCTGATAATCGGCAAGCATTGTTTTAGGATAATTCTTCTTTGCAAGCTCCGCTAATTTACCTAATTCATCGTACGCCTTATTTTTTAAAATTGCAGCTTCTATAGCGCGGAAATCACTTTGCCTAATCGTTACTTCCATATTTAAAGTGCTTTCCATTACCTTATATTTCTCGATAAGATAATCGACGTATCCAGACGATAGAGGAGCTATTTTTTCATTGTATTCTGTAGTCGTAATTGGTGCATACGCTTGAAAAAAGGAATAGAGAGCATTGGGAATTGCACTCATTGCCATTGAATAGTGTGACTTTCCTTTGAAGTTATCAAAATAATAATGCAATCCCTTGTCAGAGATTTTTGATGCAGCTTCGTCAAGCATAACAATGCGATCTTTCATTTTTGGCAAATCGCCTTCGGCCGCAGCATGGTAATAAAAAATTGGTTTTTTTAATAAAGCTAAACGTTTCGGTATGTTTTCTTCCATCATTGATGGTAGCTCTGCACTCATCGAGATATAACCATTAAATAGGGGTTGATCTTTATAGAGGTATAAATTTGCAAACCCAGCTGTTAGATCATGTCCTGCTATAATTTTGAACGATCCCACTCGATAAGATTTTTGCACTGTCGATACAACCTCTCCGATATATTCAAAAAAATTAGATGCATGTTGTTCAGGAAGGCCATTTTCTGATGAGGTTTTACAATCAGATTCACGACTATCTTTTTGGTCAATTCCTACGACGATAATTTCTGGCAAATCGTCCCAATAGTTTGCATAGCTTAGAGTGCCAATGACAGGATCAAAAAGATAATTCCCATCTAAAAGTAGGAGCAATGGATAAGTTTTTTTAGTTTCTTGTTTATACGAAGGAGGAAGACTAATGTAAATTTCCCGTTCAATACCTAATTTTTTTGAGCGGATCGTGTCCGTTGTTTTTTGAGAGTAACCGGCCGTAGAAAATGCAATCAGCAGAAGTAAGTACATTTTTTTCATAATTCAGAAAGTAAATAGACGCTTTTTGCGATTAATTGGGCGGTAGTTTGCATCTTATATGATGCAGCAAGATACTAAATAATTTGTTTTTTGTTTAAAATGGGCAGCAAAATTAGAGAAATAGCCCCTAAAACTACTGTAAGCAAAGTCTGTGAAATCCAGATAAGCCATCCAAATGCAGTTCCTACGGTTTCAGGAATACTATAAAGTAATAAGATTTGTGCAATAAGTAGAGGGAAAGCTCCAAATCCACTATTAGTAAAACCAATAGCTAAACTGCCAAATACAAATGCGGTAATTACTGCACCTATTCCGATATTGCTTGTTTCTGGTAAAGCATAAATGGACACATAAAACATTGCAACATAAGTAAACCAAATAAATATACTGTGGAATATAAAAGGCCAACGCTGTTTCATTTGAAACACACTCAATATTCCTTCTTGTAAACCTGCTATCTTCTCTTTTAATTTAATAATTATCCGCATTTTAGAATATATCCAAATTAGCACAGCAATAATCATAAAAATTACGCCGGCAATTATAAGCAGTACTAGTTTTTCTAGCGGAAGTGTACTTACTAAAAATTCTTTTATAATATTAAATTGAAATATAAAAGCAGCAGCAGCAAACATTATGAAGATGATAAAATCAACAATTCTTTCGGCTACAATTGTACCGAAAGCTTTGTCAAATGGAATGCCTTCATATTTTTTTAGTACTAAAGCTCTGGAAAATTCCCCAGATCTGGGAATAGTAAGATTCACAAAATAAGCAATACAAACTGCCATCAAATTATTTGCAAATTTTGAGTGATATCCCAGGTGATGTATGGCAAATTTCCACCGGTAGGCTCTTGATAAAAAGCCAAGTGATGATATTGCTAATGATAAAGTGATATAGAAATAATTAGCCGATTTAAAATAACCGGTCATCTCGCGCAATTGTTCTGGTGTGAACTGATAATACTGGTAAATGATGAGAGATACTCCCAATAAAAGAGGTAGTATAATTGAAATCCATTTACTTAGGGGTGCTTTCAATTTTATGTAAGCGTATTGTCCAATTCATTTGGAAATACTATACTAGGAACGAAAGATTTTGCTTCCTCCATTTCAAAAAGACCGTACGCAATTATAATAATGATATCGCCCTTTTGTACTTTTCTTGCTGCAGGACCATTAAGAGTGATTTCTCCTTTGTTGCGAGCTCCCTTTATGGCGTACGTTTCAAGACGTTCTCCATTGTTAATATTGACAATAGCAACCTTTTCACCTTCCATAATGTTAGAGGCTTCCATTAAAGCTTCGTCAATTGTGATGCTTCCAATGTAGTTTAAGTCTGCGCCAGTAACTGATACGCGGTGGATTTTTGATTTTACTAGTTCTATTTGCATGTGGCAAAGATAATTAATTTAAAGAAATTGTATCGATCAATCGAATATTGTTAATAAAAACTGCTATGAATGCTTGGTATTTTTGACCCTCAACAATTTCTGTTGCTGTGACTAAAGTTTCGGCATTGGCAATTTCAAAATATTCAAGGGTAAAATGTGGATTTTTTGAAAAAATTTCAGACACTTCGGCGATGATTTTTTCTAAAGGTTTTGTGCTAAAGTCTTCTTTTACTTTAAATAAGATGCGACTTATAAGTACTGCTTCCTGTTTGTTTTCTTCGCTCAGTCTTTCATTTCTAGAACTCATGGCCAGTCCACTTTCTTCTCTATGAATGGGACATCCTACAATTGCGACAGGTATATTATATTTGGAAACCAACTTTTTTACAATTGCTAATTGCTGAAAATCTTTTTCGCCAAAGTAAGCATTTGTCGGTTTTATTATTTCGAAGAAACGTTTCAAAACTGTTCCTACACCATCAAAATGACCTTTGCGAAATTTTCCTTCCATTTGATCCTCTATTCCCTCAAAATCAAAATGCTCAGATGTGGTATTGTCACCATACACATCTGAAACTTCTGGGGCATATACCACGATTTTTTCACTTAGATGTGCAATCTTTTCAACATCTCTTTCAAGTGTTCGCGGATATTTTGCTAAATCTTCTGCGTTATTAAATTGAGTAGGATTCACAAAAATACTTACTACGGTAATGTCATTTTCAGACATTGCCTTATTCATAAGTGTCAAGTGACCCTGATGCAATGCGCCCATAGTTGGAACAAAGCCGATAGAGCTACTTTTTTGCGAATTTAAGTGGGCAGTTAAGTCTGCTTGCTTATTGAAAATCAGCATGTATAATTTTTTAAAGGAGTGCAAATCTAAGATTTTTGTTAATAACTGAGCAATTTTTCGTAAATTTGCGTGTTTTTTAACGCCAAATAATTAAAAATAGAGCAAATGGAGGATAAGAGGATATTGTACGTATCATCGGAAGTAGTGCCTTATCTGGCTGAGAATGAAGTATCTCTAATGTCTTATGACGTTCCTAAAATGATTAACGATCAAGGAGGACAAATTAGAATCTTCATGCCACGGTATGGAAATATTAATGAGAGAAGACACCAATTGCATGAAGTTATCAGGCTGTCAGGGATGAATTTAGTGGTTAATGATTTAGATATGCCTTTAATTATCAAGGTAGCATCTATTCCAAAAGAGAGAATTCAAGTTTATTTTATTGATAATGACGAGTACTTTAAACGTAAAGCTACTTTTACAGATGAGGAAGGGGAAATGTATTCTGATAACGACGAGCGAGCTATTTTCTTTGCAAAAGGAGTCGTGGAAACAGTTAAGAAATTAAATTGGGTTCCAGATATTATTCACGTTCATGGATGGATGGCTGGAGTATTACCGCTGTATTTGAAGCATTATTATAAGGACGATGCTCTTTTTGCAGACACTAAAATTGTAACATCCGTTTACGGACAATCATTTGAAGGAAATTTAAATGAGAAAATGATAGACAAGGTATTGTTTGATGGGATTGCAAAAGAGGAAGTGGCTTTGCTAGAATCACCAAGCTACGAAAACATTATTAAAATATCTGTAAACAACTCAGATGCAGTCATTATAGCATCAGAAAATGTGCCAGCAAATTTAACTAAATATATAGAATCGTCAGGTAAACCTTTTTTACCTTTCGTGCCGAAAGATAGATTCGCAGAAGCGTATACTGATTTTTACAAAAATACTGTTCTATAATTAACTATTCTATTGTTTTATGAATTTCAACTCTTTGTTTAAGACTGTTGTATTTGCCTGTACTGTAAGCTTATTTGTGTCATGCGATAAGGACTATAATGAAATTGGTTCAGGACTTGTGGGCGACGATAATTTTGGCTTTGAAAAATATAGTGATGCTAGTGTTGTCCTTTACAATCAAAAAATTGGACCTGTAGCTACCAATAACCTTCCTTTGAATAAATTGGGAATTTACAATAGTCCGGTGTTTGGAAAAACTACTGCTAATATAATTACTCAACTTGGATTGCCATCCTATACTATTGATATTGGTGCTAATCCTGAGGTTGTTACCGTGGAGCTTTCTATACCATATTTTTCTACACTTAAGTCTACCGACGCTACGACAGGAAATAGAGTTTTTGAGTTAGATTCAATTCAAGGAACTTCTAAAATTAAACTTGAAGTATTCGAGTCAACTTTTTATATGAAAGATCTTGATCCTTCTACGGAATTCCAAAGCGGTCAAAAATACTACTCGAATGAAGCTGCGGAATTTGATGCAGCTAAGGGGCCTGTTGTGTTAAACGACGATATTGCAGTTGCTCAAAACAATGAGTTTAATTTTAGCCCAGCTGAAATATTGACCTATAAAGACGAGAACGGTGTGCAAGTAGTAGATACTAGATCTGCTCCTGCTATGCAATTATCTCTGAATAAAGCCTTTTTTCAAGACAAAATTTTTGGTGCGCAAGCTGCAGGAAAACTAGCAAACAATAACGTTTTTAAAGAATACTTTAGAGGTCTATACTTTAAAGCGAGTCCCGCTGCAGGTTCGGGTGACTCTGGAAGCATGGCATTATTAGATATGTCAAAAGGTACTGTGACAATTAAGTATAAACAAGATGGTGTTGGAACTACTGATGGTGTTACAAATAGAGTTGAAAAGACTTTAGAGTTTAAGTTAAATGGAAATATTGCCAACGTATACACCTATGAAAATAATGCATCTTATATTGCAAACACAACTGTAAATGTGAATAAAGTTGTTGGAGATGATAGAATTTATCTGAACGGCGGCGAAGGATCTATGGCAGTTATTAATCTTTTTGGAGCTGACGACAACAATGATGGAGTAGCTGATGAATTGGCTGATTTGCGTACAAAAGGGTGGTTGGTAAACGATGCAAGTCTTACATTTTTTATAGACAAAGCTACAATGGCAAATACTCCAGAACCAAATAGAGTTTATCTTTATGATTTAAAAAATAAAAGACCTATTTCTGATTATTATAATGTGGATACTAGCATCGATCCGAAATTTAAACGTAAGATTCATGGTGGTATTATTACTAAAGAGTCAGGAGCTGGTGGACGTGGTGTTTACTACAAAGTTAGAATCACAAATCATATCAGAAGTTTAATAAAAACAGCTTCTGACTCATCAAATGTTCCTCTTGGTCTTGTAGTTACGGAAGGAATTGATATCATTGTAAATTCAAAATTAAAGACGGCTATTTCGCCTCTTATAAAAGAAGTTCCAACGGCGAGCGTTTTAAATCCATTAGGTACAGTCCTTTTTGGAAATACAGTAAATGTGCCTGTGGACAAAAAAGTCAAGTTAGAAATTTATTATACAAAACCAAATTAGAAGCGTATGTGTGGAATTGTGGGTTACATCGGGCACCGAGAAGCATATCCAATTATTATAAAAGGATTACAAAGATTAGAATACCGTGGTTACGATAGCGCCGGTGTTATGGTCTATAATGAAGAGGGAATGCTAGTTTGCAAAACCAAAGGAAAGGTAGCAGACTTAGCATCAAAATGTGAAAGCGAATTAAATCTCGTGGGAAATCTTGGAATGGGTCATACTAGATGGGCTACTCACGGAGTGCCTAATGACGTAAATTCTCACCCTCACGTTTCAAATTCTGGTTATCTTTCTATCATTCATAATGGAATCATTGAAAATTATGAGCCATTAAAAATCGAATTAATTAAAAGAGGATACAAATTTGAATCTGATACTGATACAGAAGTCTTAATAAATCTAATTGAAGATGTTCAGAAAACTGATAATCTTAAGTTAGGGAAAGCTGTGCAAGTAGCGCTTAATCAAGTTGTAGGAGCATACGCAATCGTTGTATTTGACGTGCGTAAACCTAATGAACTTGTGGTTGCTCGTTTGGGTAGCCCATTGGCTATTGGTATTGGTGAAGATGAATTCTTTATCGCCTCTGATGCTACTCCTTTTATTGAGTATACTTCAAATGCAATCTATCTTGAAGATGAAGAAATGGCTATTGTGAGACTTCACAAACCATTGAAGATTCGTAAAATTAAAGATGATACTTATGTAGATCCTTATATTCAAGAACTTCAGTTGAATCTTGAGCAAATAGAGAAAAGTGGTTACGATCACTTCATGCTAAAGGAAATCTACGAACAACCTAGCGTAATTAAAGATACATACAGAGGTCGTCTATTAGCAGACAAAGGAATTATAAGAATGGCCGGAATTGAGGATAACTTAGAAAAGTTTCTTCAAGCGCCACGTATCATTATTATTGCTTGTGGTACTTCATGGCATGCTGGTCTTGTAGCTGAATATATATTTGAGGAATTTGTAAGAATTCCTGTAGAAGTAGAATATGCTTCTGAATTTAGATATAGAAATCCAGTTATAAATAAAGGAGATATCGTTATTGCAATTTCACAATCAGGTGAAACAGCAGATACTCTTGCAGCTATTAAATTGGCAAAACAAAAAGGTGCTTTCGTATTTGGAGTTTGTAACGTTGTAGGATCTTCAATATCTCGTGAAACAGATGCTGGAGCTTATACACATGCAGGTCCAGAAATTGGAGTGGCTTCTACAAAAGCCTTTACAACACAAATTACTGTTCTTACAATGATTGCTTTAAGACTTGCTCAGGCAAAAGGTACTTTAAGCAAATCTGAATTACAGTTATACTTGCAAGAATTGTCAAATATTCCGGCAAAAGTTGAAGAATGTCTTGAGGTTAATGAGCAAGCAAAACTTATTGCAGCTGCAATGAAAGATGCACCCAATTGTTTATACTTAGGACGCGGTTATAACTTCCCAGTAGCATTGGAAGGAGCATTAAAACTTAAAGAGATTTCGTACATACATGCTGAAGGATATCCTGCTGCAGAAATGAAGCACGGACCAATTGCTCTTATCGATGAGCATATGCCAGTAGTAGTGATTGCTCCTAAACAAGGGCATTACGATAAAGTAGTTAGTAATATTCAGGAGATTAAAGCTCGTAAGGGACAAATTATTGCCGTTGTAACCAAAGGTGATACACAAGTTCGTGAATTAGCTGATTATGTAATGGAAGTGCCAGATACAGCAGATGCTCTTTCTCCACTTCTTACAACGATTCCTTTGCAGTTGCTTTCTTACCACATTGCGGTGATGAGAGAATGTAATGTAGATCAACCAAGAAACTTGGCAAAATCCGTTACCGTTGAGTAAATAATTTAAAAGAATAATTATAAAAAGGGTCTAAATGTGAATTTAGACCCTTTCTTTTTTTGTTGAAATTTTCAAATTATTTGACATTTGAAGCAGTTTTTATTTTCTGGTATTTAGTGATTAACAAACAACATAAAGTGAATTCTGGGATTGAAAATAGTTTATTAATTTTCGATATTCATTGTTATATCTGTATAAATATTCTGCCTTAGCCGAATGTACTAAACCTCTCAAAGATTATTTAAAATAATTGAAATCATTCAATTCAAGTATATTTGAACACAAAAAGGGCCTAAATTTTCATTTAGACCCTTTTCTATTTAAAGAATGTGAAATTCTTATTTCATTTCAACTGATTTGAAGACAGCAAGTGGTGCTCTTCTTCCAACGTTCAAACTTAACTCGTCACCTACAATTGTGTAGTTATCTGCTTGATCAAGAACTTCAAGGAAATTACGCTCGATCGTTTCTCCATCGCAAGCCATCATAGTAGTACCAATTGCGTTGAATTTTATTCTGTTACCTTCTTCAAGAGTAACGTCTCCAAAGAAGTTATTACATCCTGCAAAACCATTAACTTTTTTATCGTTAGATTTAATAGTCATAAATGCTTCTCTCTCTTGACTTTCAGTCATAGTTACAGGCTTTCCTTCTAGTGTAACCAACTTCCAGTACTTATCTGTAATAACATTGTCCATTTCCATTTCGGTTGCAGCCTCTTTATCTGTTACAGAATCTGCTTTCTTTGTGCTGTTACAACTTACCATTGTAGTTACAATAGCAAATAAAGTGATAATCTTTGTTTTCATAGTTTTTAGTTTCTTGTAAAGTTGCTGTTAAAATGGCATATCTGCAAATATGTTAAAATGGGAATTAACAAATTTGCGCTCAGATTGTTAAACAAGCTAGCTATTATTCTTAAAATAAATGCAAAAAAAGTATGCTTGCATAGTACTAAGCATTTCGGTAAATAGTTCAATTAATGCGTATTTAATACATAATTAATATGTCTAGTTGTTTTATTCACTAAAAATTAGTGTTAAAATCTAATTAAAATTGTTAAATTAATAATTTTTTAGAAATATTCTAAAATCATTAATTTAATTGTAATTTGGCTTGAACTAACCATAAAACCAAATCAAAATGAAAATGTATTTATTTATGTTGTCATTGTTTCTTTGCGGTACTGCATTTGCGCAAAACTCAATTACAGGTACCATTAAAGATGGTAGCAATATGCCCGTTCCCGGCGCAAACGTAACGATTTTAGGAGAAGCTATGGGAACAGTTTCTGATGATGACGGTAAGTTTATATTGGAGACATCTAAACAATTACCACTTCAAATTGAAATTTCAAGTGTAGGTTATGCCACACAAACTCTTCGAATAACTAGTCGCAATTCTGTTTCTGTTGTTCTTTTAGAAGAATCTACAAAATTAAACGAGATTGTAGTTTCTGCTTCGAGAACTCCTGAGCGTATTATCGAATCTCCGGTAACTATCGAAAGAATGGGTATCAAAGATATCAAGGAGACGACGGCAGCGACATTTTATGATGGTTTGGAGAACTTGAAAGAGGTGCATTTTAATACAAGTAGCCTTTCTTTTAAAACTGTAAATACACGAGGTTTTGCGTCGGTAGGTAATACTCGATTTATGCAATTAGTTGATGGAATGGACAATTCATCTCCAGCTCTAAACTTTATATTAGGAAACCTTATCGGACTTTCTGAGCTAGATGTTGCAAGTGTTGAGCTTCTACCAGGTGCATCTTCAGCACTATACGGAGCGAACGCTTTTAACGGAATATTATTTATGAATAGTAAAAGTCCATTTACATATCAAGGAGTAAGTACATACTTTAAATACGGAAAAACATCTCAGGATGCTGCAGGTACTAATGATTATTATGATTTTGGATTTAGAGCTGCAACCGCTTTTACAGAAAAGTGGGCAGCAAAAGGGAATTTCACATACCTTAAAGGAACAGAGTGGATTGCTAATGATTCAAGAAGTGTAACGAAAGGTGGGAACACGCGAGATTCAAATCAAAATTATGACGGACTCAATATTTACGGGGATGAAGTCACTACTTTTATTCCAAACGTTGGTCAAGTGAGCCGTACTGGTTACAGGGAACAAGATTTAAGTGATAATAAAATAGAGAGTGTGAAAGCAGATTTTTCTCTTCACTTCAAGCCAATTACTGACAGTAATCTTGAACTTATTGCTCAGTATAAACTAGGGTTGGGAAGTACGATTTATCAAGGTGCAAACCGCTACTCCCTAAAAAACTTTTTTATGAATCAGATTAAGTTTGAAATAAAAAATGACAACTTCTTTGCTCGTGCATATATGACAAGTGAGGATGCAGGAGATTCTTACGACATGCGTTTCGCAGGTTGGAATGTTAACAGAGCTTGGAAATCTGACACAGAATGGTTTACGAACTATGCAACTGCATTTCAGTTAGCTGGAGCGGTTTTAGGTTCTACATCAGATCAAGCAGCAGGAATTGGAAGACAATATGCAGATTATAATCAATTACCAGCAGGTCTTCAGGGCCTACCGCAGTTTGCAATTGCTCCAACAGGTGGTCCACGATTTATACCTGGAACTGAACAATTTGATCAAGCATTGGCGCAAATTATTCAAAATCCTGATTTAACTAAAGGAGCAAAGTTTCAAGATAACTCAAAAATATACCACGCAGATGTAAATTACAACTTCAAAGAAATTGTCAAAGTTGCAGAGATTCAAGTGGGAGGTTCAGTACGAGAATACGAAATGAATTCGAACGGATCTATCTTCACTGATTATGATGGGCCAATCAAATACAACGAGTATGGAGTGTACACTCAGGTAACAAAAAAATTCCTTGCAGAAGAAAGATTGAAATTTACGGGGTCTATCAGATATGACAAAAGTGAAAACTTTGATGGATCGTATTCTCCACGTTTAGCATTCGTTTATGGTGCAGGTGCTCAAAAGAGACACAACTTTAGAGTTTCTTACCAGACAGGATTTAGAAACCCGACAACTCAGGATCAATACATCGGCCTTGATCTTGGACCATTTGCTTTAATTGGATCTGCTCCAGAAAATCTTACGAGATTTGTGGAAATACAAAATGTAAGTGCAAACGGACAGAATTTACCTGGAGTTGGACCTACGGTAGTAATGAATGGTTTAAATGCCTACAATAATTCGTATACGGTTGCTTCAGTTCAGAAATTTGCTGCTTCTCAAAATCCTGCAGATTTGCAAGTTGCAAACATCGGACTTGTTAAGCCAGAACGCGTTCAAGCTTTTGAATTAGGATATCGCTCAGTATTAGAAAACGATCTTTCTATAGATATCAATGGATACTACAATATCTATAATGATTTCTTGAACACTTCTAGAGTTATATCTCCTTACTACGGTATCGTTGGAACAGATATAACGAACCCAGCAACTCAACTTACGTATGCTGCAATTGCAAATGGCGACCGACGTGTATACCAAGTATATTCAAACTCTAAAACAGAGGTAACGTCTGTAGGAGTAGGTGTTGGACTTAATAAGAAAGTATATGCTGATTTCGAAGCTGGAGTAAGTTATAATTTCTCCGACTTTGAATTTGATGCAGAAAAAAGTCCTGGCTTTATTCCCGGCTTTAATACACCAAAACATAGAGTAAAAGCATCTTTAGGAAACGCAAAATTGTTCACAAACTTTGGTTTTAATCTAAATGTGAGATGGAATAATAGTTATTTATGGCAGTCAAGCTTTGGTGATGGTATTATCAAAGAGAATACAGTTCTTGACGCTCAAGTTAATTATGCTTTTCCAAAATTGAAATCAGTTCTTAAACTAGGAGCGTCAAATTTATTTGGAGAAGATTACACTCAGGTAATTGGTGCCGGTGCTATCGGACAGCAATGGTTTGCATCTATTACAATCAATCCTTAATCAATTAGATCTTTAAAACTTATATCCAATGATAAAAAACTTTAAATGGCTACTATTTGTTTCTTTAGCATTTGTAGCGTGTGATAATAACGATCTTGAAGATGATGTGGTACAATTGCCGCCACTCTCCGCAGGATCTGCCGACTTTTCAAAATTTGTTTCTGTGGGAAATTCATTAACTGCTGGTTACAGCGATAATGCACTTTTCAAAGCAGGGCAGCAAAATTCATATCCAAATATTCTTGCTCAGCAATTTGCTGAGGTTGGTGGAGGTGAATTCAAAATCCCATACTTAGGAGATGATAATCTTGGTGGGCTTTTGTTTGCAGGAAATGTTATTCAACCTACCAGGCTTTATTTTAATGGTGTTGGTCCGCTAAATGTACCAGGCACGCCAGTAAACGAAGTGACTCAGAAGTTGACAGGACCTTTTAATAATATGGGCGTTCCAGGAGCTAAGATTTTTCATCTTGTAGCTCCGGGATATGGAAATCCAGCGGGAGTTCCTACAGGACAAGCAAATCCATATTTTGCAAGATTCGCCTCAAGCAATACGGCAAGCGTTTTGGGAGATGCAATGGCGCAAGCACCAACATTTTTCTCACTTTGGATTGGAAATAATGATGTATTGAGCTACGCTACTTCTGGGGGATCGGGAACCAATCAGTTGGGGAATCTAGATCCTAGTACTTATGGCGGAAACGATATTACAGATCCTCAGGTATTTGGTTCGGTTTATAGTTCACTTGTAAATGGTTTGATTGGATCAGGTGGAGCAAAAGGTGTAGTTGCTAATATTCCCTACGTAACTTCTATTCCTTATTTCAGAACCGTACCTTTTAATGCTGTTCCGCTAGCAGAAGCAAATGCTACACAATTGAATGCGGGTTACGCACAATACAACGGCGGTCTGCAGCAAGCAGTTGGATTGGGAGCAATAACAGCTGACGAAGCTGCAAGAAGAAAAATTGTTTTCGCAGCAGGACAAAACGCGGTTGTAATGGTGGATAGTTACCTTACAGATCTTAGTGCTTTTGGAATCCCATCCTATAGACAAGCGACAAAAGATGATTTGGTTATCTTGACCGCTCGTACCTTTATTGGAACGACAGTAGGAGGAAACCCAGCGCTTATTAATGGCGTTTCTGTGCCCTTGGCGGACAATTGGGTTTTATCTAAAGAGGAGGTTGCTGAAGTGAAAGCAGCGGTAGATTCTTATAACTTAATTATCAAAGCAATTGCAACCGAAAAAGGTCTTGCCTTTGTAGATGTAAATAAAACTCTTTCTACGCTTTACACTAGTGGATTAAACTACGGAAATTACAATCTTACCGCTACTTATGTAACGGGTGGCGCTTTCTCTCTTGACGGGGTACATCCCGGAGCAAGAGGTTACGCCTATTTGGCAAACAAATTTGCCGAGGCAATCAATGCTCAATACGGTTCAAATTTTAGAGGTGTGAACATTGGAAATTATTCAACTTTATACCCTCAAAATTTATAATTTATTTTTTTTTAAATTTGTTTTTCTTTGTTTAAAAACCACCGATATACTCGGTGGTTTTTGTTTTTAATGATAGGGATTGGGAATCGGGAAATAGAAGTTAGGATATAGAGATTGAGTAACAGTACTTGGCTTAGCTACAACTATAGAGATTTTGAATAGAGTATCGACGAACTAAATACCTAGAAATTTTCGTTAGCCCTTCCTTAGTTAAAAGCATCAACAGGTTTGGGCTTTAGCTCATTCGGATATGATAAATAAGGGATCTAATCTGTTAAACATTGTCAAATTATCAATCTACCAAAAGTCTCCAGAGCCGATAGTAGTGTCTCCGAGCGAAATGAAATATCGGCTTGTAGCGAGAGCAGTAGTAGCTGCAAAATAGAAATTGTATACTATAGAAATCTTATGTTGTCAAAGTAGTGAACTGTATGATGTAGAAATTGTATATTCTACAACTGTGTGCTCAACATTAACGCCACAAATTGACATTAAATGGTGTGCAAAATTAATCTTCGATCCTAAAATCATGCGTTCTAAAAGGAAAATAATGAATGGTAGGTCTCCAACTACACTTATCTAATTGACGAACGTAAATTGAAATTTATAGACCCTAATTTCTAAATATTACAATAGAAATTTTTTGAATCCTAGACTAAAAAACCCACCATGTACATCCACTATCGAAACCCGTAAACTAAATATTGCAACTAGAAAATTCATAATCCCAAATCCTAAATTTTCTAGCGTAAACCCTCGAAAAATCTCCCTTAATAATTGATTATGCATCTTTTGCATTTTTATATTGATTATCTATTGATTGTTTATTTAAAAAAAATTACCTTTGCGCTCTGAAAAAGGAGGGTAGTCATAATTCTCAGAGCCAAATAAGTACAACTTATCGCAAGCTGAAAATTCATATCATTCTCTTAAACCGCATTCTAGCAATTGAATTTGAAGGGTTCGGAATTTTCAAACAAACCTAAAACGCTATTTAATAAATACATAAGCAATGTCAAAAGTAATAGGAAAAGTTGCACAAATCATCGGGCCAGTTGTCGATGTAGTTTTCAACGGTAAAGATGTTGAACTTCCAAAAATTTATGATTCATTAGAAATCACAAAAAAAGACGGAACATTATTGATTCTTGAAGTACAATCTCACATTGGAGAAAACACTGTTCGTACCATTTCTATGGACTCTACAGATGGTTTGAGCCGTGGATGGGAAGTTGTAGGAACAGGAAATCCTATTAAAATGCCAATTGGAGCAGACGTTTACGGACGTTTGTTCAACGTAATTGGTGACGCCATCGACGGATTGGGTAATTTGCCTAAAACTGGAGACGATGGAATGTCAATTCACCGTCAAGCACCTAAATTCGAGGATCTATCTACTTCTTCTGAAGTACTATTTACTGGAATTAAAGTAATTGACCTTATTGAGCCTTACTCAAAAGGGGGTAAAATTGGATTGTTCGGTGGAGCAGGTGTTGGAAAAACAGTATTGATTCAAGAATTAATTAACAATATCGCAAAAGGACACGGTGGACTTTCTGTATTCGCAGGAGTAGGTGAAAGAACACGTGAAGGAAACGATTTGTTGCGTGAGATGCTTGAGTCTGGAATTATAAAATACGGTGACGAATTTATGCACTCTATGGAAAATGGAGGATGGGATTTGTCTAAAGTAGATATGCCAGGAATGAGAGAGTCAAAAGCTACTTTCGTTTTCGGTCAAATGAATGAGCCACCAGGAGCTCGTGCTCGTGTAGCACTTTCTGGACTTTCTATCGCTGAATATTTCCGTGATGGAGCAGGAACAGATCAAGGAAAAGACGTTTTGTTTTTCGTTGATAATATCTTCCGTTTTACACAAGCAGGATCAGAGGTTTCGGCACTTTTAGGTCGTATGCCATCTGCAGTAGGATACCAACCAACATTGGCAACAGAAATGGGTGCGATGCAAGA
>CBDUDY010000007.1:0-28271 GCA_965366055.1 uncultured bacterium | reverse complement strand
ATTTTTTGGGCATAATAAAGCGACCAACGGAAGCTCTTATTATGACTTTAAAAAATGGCTTTTTTTGTGAGGACTTGTCGCAGAAAGCCGGAATAGCTCCAAATTATTCAGAAGAAAGCAAAAAAAAAGTCACCACAATTAAGTGATGACTTTCTAAATATGATTGGTGTCTAAATTAGTTTTTTACAAACTTTCTAGTCACTTTTCCTTGATCTGTTGTGATTTGTAGGATGTAAACTCCTGCAGCCAATCCGTCAGCAGAAATTTGTGCTGATGTACTGTTTAATGCATTTGCAGAAATTTGTTTTCCTGAGATTGAGAAGATTGCATATCCTGAAAGATTTGCTGCAGTCTCAACATTGATTACTGACTCTACTACGGTTGGGTAGATTACAACTGCCAAAGTATTTGAGAAAGATGGAGTTGAAAGTTCTTGTGGTACGAATGATGGGTATCCATTATTAACTGCATCATTACGTGTCCAAGGACCGTTTTCTTGACCTTCATTTAATAGTGCAATCATTGCATCAGATTTCATCTCTGCAGTAGTTTTTGAAGTCATATTTACTGGAACTTCTGCTCCATCCCATTGTCCAACTAAATTTGTAATTGCTGAAGCTTCAACATCCCAAAAGTTATTTACCGTTGTTAGGTTACCAACTGTTCCAATTAATGCTCCTGTTGTTGCTGGAGCGGTTACTGTTCCTGTAGAATAAGAATTTTTGACAATAAGTTGTCCCGAAGAACCTCCGTAAATTCCACCTGCACGCTCAATTGTTGCTACTACATTTGATGTAGAAAAGCAATTGTTGATTGTAATTGGACGGTTTCCTACAAAAGTAAATGCGCTATATCCTGCGATTCCACCTACAATATACGTTCCTGTTACAGTTCCAATAGAAGAAGATTCAGTAATTGTTGCAAGATCCCATGGAGATCCAACCAGTCCTCCTGTTTGATTAACACCAACTACAGCACCTGAAGCAGAACATCTCAGCATGTGAGAATTTGTAATTAATGAACCAACAAGACCACCTGTGTTAGGACCTGTACCATTAATGTCAATTCCTGTTGCATGACAATCTGTTATAGTAGAGTTCATAAGTCCTCCAGCAATTGCTGCAGAGCTATCTTTTCCTCTAATGTAAGCGTTGTTTATTTTGATATTTTTAAGTGTAGAATTTGTTACTTGACCAAAAAATCCAGTAAAAACTCCGTTTGGAGTAACAATGTATAAATTGCTAATTGTGTAGTTTCCACCATCAAAAGTTCCAGAGAACGTAAGTGCTACAGTTTTTCCGATTGGAGAAAATAAGTGAGCTGCAAGATCGATATCTCCACCAAGTGTAATCGTTTTTCCAGCAAATGTGTTTCCAGCTGCAACTAGTTCTGACAATCCTGCCAAATCTGCTGCTGTAGAAAGTGTAAAAGTCGTCGCGTCATTGTACCACATAGTGTTGGCGTTGTCTGACCATTGTGTTGTTGGTACTGTTTGTGCGAAAGTACTACCGCTGACAAGCAGGCAGGCAAAACTTACGAAGAGTAGAAGTTTTTTCATAAAAATAAGTTTAATGTGATTGTTTTTAGAATATTTCACAAAAGTAAGTTATTTAGATAGATAAATAAAGTTAAAAATCTAATGGATTGAATTTTAATAGAGTATCTAAACTGTGATTTCTAAACTTTCTCGAATTTATAGTGGTTAAAATTATAAAGTATTGTTTATCTACTATTTTTTTCGGCATTGCTTTTAGTTTTTGGTACTTTTGTCCCAAAGTTTTTTTGTAATTTTCCTTAAATATTCTGGCTCAATGAGATTCTACCATCTATTTCTGATTTTTGTCTGCTCTGCGGTTTTTGCTCAGGATACTATTCCAAACTTTTCAGCAATTGATTCCTTATATCGCGAAGATCAATTTTATTTGGGTATTTCTTATAATTTACTTCAGAATCGTAATGATGGAATTCGACAAAACAAAATTTCGTACGGAATCACTACTGGATTCTTGAGAGATATGCCAATTAACAAACGTCGAAATGTTTCGATTGCCGCTGGACTAGGGTATTCTTTTCAGAATTTTAATCAAAATATATTAATTAGTAAAAATGAGGATGTTTTCTCGTATGCAACTATTGATCCTGCAGCGCCGTTTAATAAAAATAAAATTCAGACACATGCCGTCGAGGTTCCTGTGGAATTTAGATGGAGAACTTCAAATGCCGAAAGTCATAAATTTTGGAGAGTTTACACAGGTTTTAAAGTTGGATATGTTTTTTATAATGTCTCAAAATACAATGGCTCACAAGGCACATTTATTTATAAAAATAATCCTGAAGTAAACGATATTCAATATACCGTTTATACTGCACTTGGATATAATACATGGAATTTTCACATCTCGTATGGTCTCAATCCTATCTTTGGGAAGGGAACTCTAAACGGAAATCCTATCGAATTGACATCGCTCAATCTTGGACTGCTCTTTTATATCCTATAAAAGAACAAGAGGAATTAAAAATAACTGCGGAATAAAACCAACCAAAAATCCGGCGAATAATTCTTGAGGAGTATGTGCTTTCATGTATAAGCGTGAGCTTCCAACAAGTCCACTAAGAAGAAATAAAAGTGCTATTTCCCAAAGCATATTGCGCTGGGTATAGACGCTCATTGCGATGCAAAAGCCCACCAAGGCGGTAATTCCTACCATATGCAAACTTGCTTTTATCTTTAAAAAAATCAATAATAAAGCGACAAGTGTGCTGATAAAACAACCTAAAAAGAAGTAAAATAATCCTGGAATAAACGCAAAAGCATTTCCTTGAGTGATTAGTACAAAAAACAAAACAGATTGTATAAGTAAGGGAAGTTTGCGCTCTGATAATTTCGGCATCATGATCGAATCAATCTTATTAATTGATTTTAAAAATAAGAAGCATAAAACCGGAAGGATAATTGTAAAAATTATTCCCTGTACATAAATAAGCAACTGCTCTGACGAAGAAAGAGAATTAGTAGATACTAGAAAATAGAAGACAATCGCTAAAAGCGGTATAAATAACGGATGAAAGAAATAGGAAAATATGGGTAGAATCTTTTTTAGCATACCAACTTAATTCCTATATTTTTTTACGCATTCTCGCAACTGGAATATCTAGTTGCTCTCTATACTTGGCAATGGTTCTTCTGGCAATTGGATATCCTTTCTCTTTTAGCAATTCAGCTAATTGATCGTCAGGATGTGGTTTTTTCTTGTCTTCGGCTTCGATAATATTTTGAAGGATTTTTTTAATTTCCAAAGTAGAAACATCTTCACCTTGATCATTTTTCATCGCTTCAGAAAAGAATTCTTTTATAAGTTTTGTTCCATAAGGAGTATCAACATATTTAGAATTGGCAACTCGAGAAATCGTCGAAATATCCATTCCCACCATATCGGCGATGTCTTTTAGGATCATTGGCTTTAATTTGGTTTCGTCACCTTCTAAGAAGTATTCTTGTTGATAGTGCATAATTGCATTCATGGTAACAAAAAGAGTTTCTTGTCGTTGTCTAATTGCTTCAATAAACCATTTGGCTGAATCCAATTTTTGTTTAATAAACTGAACCGCATCTTTTTGCGAATCGGATTTTTCTGCAGAAACTTTATAAGTCTGCATCATGTCTTGATAATCTTTGGAGACGTGTAGAGTAGGGGCGTTGCGGCCATTTAGCGTAAGCTCTAATTCTCCTTCTACAATTCTAATTGCAAAATCCGGGACGACATGCTCAATCATTTTATTGTTTCCAGTAAAAGAATTTCCAGGTTTTGGATTAAGTCGTTCTATTTCGCTAACTGCATTTTTTAAAGCATCTAATGAGATATTGTAGCGCTGTTGCAACTTTTCATAATGCTTTTTGGTAAAGGCATCAAAGTTGTTTTGCAAGATATCTGTAGCAAGCTCTATCGATTGAGTTGGTGTTTTATGTTTCAGTTGCAGTAATAGACATTCTTGCAAATCTTGTGCTCCTACGCCCGAAGGCTCGAGCTGATGCACAATTTGTAAAATGCGGTTTACGGTATCTTCATCAGTATAAATTCCCTGGGTAAATGCCATATCGTCAACTAATTCTTGAAGACTTCGGCGAATATATCCCATATCGTCAATGCTACCTACAAGAAATTCGGCAATTGCTCGCTCATCTTCGCTTAGAATAAAAGTATTAAGTTGATTTAGTAAATCTTGGTGAAAAGTTACTGGAGAGGCGAGTGGACTCGAAATTAATTCGTCGTCGGCACTATAGTTATTTGCTTGAAGTTTGTACTCCGGCGTTTCGTCATTGCTTAGATATTCATCAATATTGATATCCTCTGCTTCAATTCGATCGCTTTCAAATTCATCATAATCGTCAAACTCTTCATTGTTGAATTCGTCATTTTCAAATTCATCTTCGTCATCTTCGTCCTTTCCAGTTTCTAAAGCTGGATTTTCGTTCATTTCTTCTTTGATACGCTGCTCAAAAGCTTGCGTAGGAAGTTGAATTAGCTTCATCAGCTGTATTTGCTGAGGAGATAATTTCTGAGATAATTTTAAATTTAAAAACTGCTTTAGCATTTCGGATGTCAAATTGTTTGATACTTCAAATCTAAGCAATTTTCCCATAAAAAAACCCGCAGTAATCAACTTACTGCGGGCTTCCTGAATTATTTTGTAATCTGTTTCTATTGAGTATTGTATGATCTCCTAGAAAGTTTTGTGCTTATTCTTAGATTGAATACTATACCGCTACAATTTTTTTCTCCTAGTTATGGATTTTGCTCTAATGCTTGAGATTGGTTTATTGAAGAGCTTCTCACATTGATTGCTTTGTTGTCTTCTCCAACAACAAATGCTACGAAACGAACATTAGACGCATTTTCAACATTTGCAGGAACCGTGACGCTAAATGATCTTTCAAAAGTGCTTCCTGCTGCAAATGATGTCCCCATTGAGTCACCAAGAATATCAGTTACTGTAGATCTTACAACATTATCATGGTTATAATTTGGAATTGGATTAACTCCACCATAGTATGAACTTGTGTAATTTACTTGAAAGTAAGTAAGATCATCTTCTAATAAATAAACTACTAATTTTAAGTTTTGATAATCCTCAGCAAATTTCACTTTTACATTAAGATCGATATTCTGTCCATTCAAATTAGAATTTACCGCAAGTCCAAGTCCACAGTTATATCCTGTTAAATCTATTGCTTGTTGCACGTTAGATGTCTCAGGAAATTTCCAAACTACGGTTCTGTTAAGACGTGAAGTTGGTAAAGGTAAATCTGCAAGTCCCGGGTATATTAAATTACGAAGAGGTCCAATTCCATCAAAATGGTAAGGATCATCTCCATTGTGAATAGCTACAATTTCTGCTCTATCTGTCTTGGCCAAAACACGCTCAATTGCGAGCGCTACTCGAGTACAGTTACCACACCATGTTCCAGTATAGTCTTCTATCAACACTCGTTTTGTAAAATATCCACTTGTTATGGAGTCATTCACAGGTCCTACATTTTCAGCACCCACATTGACAATAGTATCACTGCAAGAACTAAAAAGCGCTAAAAAAGCAACTAATGTTAGACACTTTTTGATATTTCTCATTTCTATGATTTTTTGTTTAGATGCAAATTAAGTCAATAAAGTTTTATTTTGGCTTAGAAATTGTATTTATTTGCATATAAATCAATATCAATGAAGAAATTATTCCTACTGATGCTTCTTGCAAGCACATCGATGTTCTCTCAAAAACAGCTGCCAGATCTTACATTACCAAATCTTGATGGTAAGAAATTCTCATTACAAAAGGATTTTGCTGAAAAAGATAAATTATATGTGTACTCTTTTTGGGCTACTTGGTGCGTGCCTTGCATCCAAGAACTAGAAGAAATTAATGATTTGCAAGATGAATGGAAAAAAGAAGTAAATATGGAAATCATCGCTGTTTCGACTGATGATTCTCGTACTGCCAAACGTGTAAAACCAATGATTAATGGTAAGGGTTGGTCTTATAATGTACTTCTAGATAATAATCAAGCATTTAAGAGAGCACTATCAATTGTCAATATTCCTTATACAATTGTTGTAAAAAATGGAGAAATAGTGCACGTACAAAACGGATATTCTCCAGGTAGTGAAATTGAATTATTTGAAAAACTGAAGACTCTATAATACGATCGATGAAAAAATTATTATTAGGTCTTTGTGTGACCTTTTCCCTAACAGCACTAGCACAAGAAACTGATACCATTAGCAAACCTAAAGTTGATAGAGGAAACTTCTTCGGAGGATTTGAGTCAAACTCGCAATGGTATTTAAACGATAAAGGAATTAATATCTCGCATCCCGAAGATCCTATTCGTTCTAATAACTACTTGTTCTTAAACTACGTTTACAAAAATTGGTCTGCTGGGATTCAAGCTGAAGCTTATGAAGCGAATGCTTTGCTTAACTACAATCCGAAATTTGAACATACAAACATTGCCACTTATTTTTTGCGTTATGCAAATGAAAATGTAGATGTAACTGCGGGATATTTTTATGAACAATTTGGAAGTGGAATTCTATTCCGTAGCTGGGAAGATCGTGCTTTAGGTATTAACAATGCATTGCGAGGTGGTCGTGTGATTTTTAGACCAGCAGAATTCATTACAATCAAAGGTATTTACGGACGTCAGCGCTCTGGTTTTGATGTTGCCAATTCTGATATATTTGGTTCTGATATCGAATTTAATATTGGTGATGTATTAAAATTTGAAACTACAGATTTGTCAATCGGTGGAAGTTTCATTCGTCGTGACGAAAAAACAGATATTGTAGATCCAAATTTCAAAAATGCAACTGATGGATATGCTGCTCGTTTAGGTTTTGCTCATAACTCATTTTACTTCACGTCAGAATATAATTATAAAACTGATGATGCGATTGTTCAGATTCCTGGACAGATTGATAATGAATTCGTAAAACCAGGTTCGGCACTTTTATTTAATGCGGGATATTCTACCAAAGGTTTTGGAATGGACGCGACCTTTAGAAGGATAGAAAATATGAGTTTCTTTTCAGAAAGAGCTGCAAAAGGAAATCCTTACAATGACAAAGTGATGAATTTTGTGCCAAGTCTTACAAAACAACACCATTTTAATCTTTCTAATATTTACGTATATCAAGCACAGCCAAACGTTATTTTGACCGATGCGTCATTAGTAAAAACTGGTGAAATTGGTGGTCAGTTAGATGTTTATTATGATTTTGCTAAGGGTACTAAATTAGGAGGTAAGTACGGAACAAAGGTGGCAGTTAATATTTCAAACTGGAATGCATTAGGCGGAACTTTCAACGTCAATAATCCTAAAGGATACGATACTGATTTCTTTGGATTCGGAAAGAAATATTTCTCAGATTACAACATTGAAATTTCAAAGAAATTCAGCAAAGACTTTAATGGATCGATAGCTTATATCAATCAGTATTACGACAAAAAACTTATCGAAGAAACATACGGATTGGTAAAGACTAACATTCTTGCTGCCGAAGGAACGTACAAATTCTCAACATATCAATCACTTCGTTTAGTAGGTGAGCACATGTGGGCAGATTCAGATAAAAAAAATTGGGCTAGTGCAACGGCTGAATTTAATATCAACTCAAAGTATTCAATCTATGCAATGGATATGTACAATTACGGGAATGATGTTGAAGCAGATCAGACACATTATTACAATTTTGGTGGTGCCTTCAGAAAAGGTTCTACGCGTATCGCTTTGGCATACGGACGTCAACGTGGCGGGCTAGTTTGCGTAGGTGGAGTATGTAGATATGTAGAAGAAAGTACCGGATTATCTTTATCTCTTAATACAACATTCTAAGAATTTAATTCTATATTTGCGATGGTTTTGGGGGATTAGCTCATTTGGCTAGAGCGCTTGCCTGGCAGGCAAGAGGTGATCGGTTCGAATCCGATATTCTCCACATAAACCCTAATTGGACTTGTTCTAGTTAGGGTTTTCGCTTTTTTAGGAAATAAGGATGTTGTGGCTTTCGCCAAAGGCTGAGCGCCACTTTTCATATTTATATAAAGCTTTAAATAACACTTACTTCCGGCTAATAGCTTTTTTAATCTATTACATCAAAACTGGATTCCCGTAAAACATTCCCTAGGTTTTCAAGATGTAGGCATTTGAAGATATGGCTATTGAAGATGAGCCTATTTTCTCCACATTTTTTGGTATTTACTATCGGCCAATTTATTTGTATTTTTCGATAATTTAATTTTTTTGGCTTTCGCCGAAGGTTGAGACTCGCTTTTCATATCTATAATAAACTACTGATAACGCCGACTTAAGGATGATAAGAATTTTAATCTTTAGCAGTAATGTAAGCTTGCTGTATAATATTTCCATAAGTACGAAATAGCTGAAAGGTGAATTAGAATTTTCATTATTTAAGTACTTGTTGCCATCAGATTCAACTAGTATATTTCACTCATTTAGATTATTTCTATTTTTTCTTCTTTGATTTTTTTTCTCAACAAAAAGCCCCTTCAAAAAATTTTTAAAGGGGCTTTTTGTTGAGAAGAAGTAAAATCTACAATGGTGCTCCTACTGCAACTTCGCATTTATGTCCTGGCTGTCCATGTGGAGGATTCATTCCTACCGCAGTATTAGAAGTCGGTGCATTTAATATTGAAGGTGCTCCTTGCGTTGGTTGCTGCGTTTGCACCGGTGTTGTTATCGGCGCTGCTGCTGGTTTTCCTGCAGGTGAATTTAATGGAGCGCCCACTTGGATATCACACCTGTGTCCTGGCTGTCCATGTGCAGGATTCATTCCCGGAGCAACATTAGTCACAGGAGCTTGCTGTGGCTGCATCTGTGGAGATGCCATATCCTGTGGCTGCGCTTGTGCTGCTGGTTGCATCTGATTCATATTTGCATCAGGGTCTTGTGTAGCTTCTGTAATCGCTGCAGCTTCGTCATTTGGACTGTCCTGAGGTTGCAAATCTTGTTTACATGAGTATAATGCCATCGAAGCCATTATTATAAGAGCCAAATTTGTTTTAATCGCCATGTTTTTGTTTTTAATGATTTCAAATATAAGGTTTTAATTACACCTAGAAAATTGCAAACTCTTAATTTTTCCTTTTAAAAGAATGCACGTAGTTGAATACTTCCGGTATGAATCGCTTTGCTTGTCTCACTTTTTCTACCTTGATAACTAACGTTCACATCTAGGTATTGAGTAATATTTCTTTGCAGCAATAATTGCCAAACGCTATTTTTTCCAGATTGAAGTCCTTCTAGCATTTGGAAGCCTACTGCAGAGTTTGGCTCACCATTATATTCATTGTTCAAGAATGCGTAACTACCACTCATCGTAAACTTTTGATTGCTACTGTAGTTAAAAGATGTTCCGAATTTATTTTGCGAAAGCATTTCTCTAGCGCCAATTTGATTCTCCTTTTTTCTCAACTCATAAAAAATATCAAGACTTGCATTCCGTGAAAAGATGTACGATACTTTCGGAAGAAGGTACTTACTTTTTATTTCGTAGTTCTTTTGATCAAAATTATCAGAAGTTACGGAAGCAAAATTTTGTTGAAGTCCTAAATTGAAAAGCCAGTATTTCTTAAAAAGATGTGTGTACTGCAATTGTTGAGATCGATTGTTGTTTTGAACAGCTCCCACTGACAGCAAATTTTTTGCGGTCGAATTTAGAATTGTATAAGTTACAGAGTGCTTCTGCTTTCCCCGATTGTAGTAAAGGCTATTTCGAAAATTTGCATTATTACCTAATAGATCTTCATCGCCAGATCCAAATGGATTGAGGTCAAATGACGTTTTATTACGCTTAATTTTTCTGTCGATAATATAGGAAGTCTGATTGTAAAACATCGAAATGATTTTCTTGATTCCTTCACTATTTTGCCACTGCATGGGGTTTAAAGTTAGTGACTGTGAGAATTTATTTTGATGGGTCTTTAGGTAAATCTGATTCGGCAAGAAGATTCGGATAAATTTCGCCAAATCCTGAAAAGGTGCGACTTCAAATTCTTCCAATTCCTGAATGCCATTTCCATTATAATCATTCCAAACATAGACGCCTTGACCTGCTTCAACTTCGAGATAAGTGAATTCTTGCTGCGGTATGCTTCCAGAACTTGTTTCGTAAGTTGTTGCAATTTGGATAAACTGGTCAAAGAATCTGTCGTTATAGATAATCCTACTATTTAAAGCGTCCTCATTTTTCAGCAATGGATCATTGTATTTTAGAATTCGGTAGTTTACAAATGCTGCTAAAGTTGTCTTTTCATTCTGAATTAATCGTGACTTTAAATAGAATGAATTCGATTTGGTCACTTGCTGCAATACTTGATTCTGAATACTGTCCGTCACCCGACTTAAAAAACCAATTTCGCCATATACCGAAGTACTGTCTCCTCTTCCTACAAGTGCTCCATATTCCATAAATTTTTGGCTCAGGGCCAAAGGTATTCCGCTCGCTTTCTCACGTTGCAGATTATTTTCGAACCTTCCACTTATACCGATCCAATTTTTATCATTAAAATGATATTTTCCAACAGCCCAACCTCTATTAAAGGTCGATTCTTGTTGCTGTCCATCGCTTTTTAGGAAACTTGCGTCTCCTTTTATTCTAAAGCTTTTCATGGCGAGATTCACATTTCCAATATGTCGAATTCCCGCAAATGTCTCTCGAAAGTTTAGCTTTTCAATTTTATATTCGACAGTACCCATCTGCAAACTATCAGAATTTTGAAAAAGCATGTTCAATCCCGCGACCAGCAAACTCTGATCTCCTTTAGCATCTAAACTGTTCCAGTCACGGTCAAATTCAATTGTATTGAGGCGTTCTACAGTCCTGAAGTCCTCGCCGATAAATTGATAGTGCGCAAATGTTGTAGCACGTTGATTTGCAATTTTAAATTTATGGCTAGCATCAAGTTTTGTTGCGAATCCGTTATTGTCGCCATTATCAAGTTTCGAAAATAAATTTAGATCATTATTACTTGCCGCCATTTCAAATCGGATGTCCGTATTTTCGGTCGGCTCGATTCTTCCTTGAATGGTAGCAATTTGCAATTTAGTAGGCGGAATTAGTCTGCTAATTGGTTCGTAGTTACCTTGTTTTATTCCATTGATGGGTGGTGCATAGCTGTAAATTTTTGAAATTGCCGCGGTACTTTCAAGTCTATAGTTTCCCTGATTCGCTCCCACAAGCAGAAAGCGAACATTATATAGTTCTGCTGTTTCATTGTTGGAATATTCAAAAATTTCGATGTTATCAATGATCTTCTTTTCATATAAAACTTTATTTGCAGAATAATTGTCAATATAAGCAGAAGGAGCAGTCATCAAATCTGGATTGTCTCCAGCATTTACAAGAATCTGGGCTTGTTCTTCTGAAAGGTTTTGCTGAAGGGACTGATTCTTAATATCATTTTCTGAATAAACGTAAGCGCCCAAGCTCCATTTTTTGCGCTCATGTAATGCGCCACCGTAGGCTAGAAGTCTTGTGTAATTTCGGTCTGAATACTGATATTCGACAGTAATTCTCATATCCGAATTTATCGGGAAGATGGTAGTAAAAGTGATCTCACCGGCATTGTAGTCAATAGTATAATCATTGTTTTCGCCTCGTTGTAGCTGCACTCCGTTTACGTAAACACGCTCAGATCCAGAAATTACTAGCACATAAAGAGCATCATTGCTACCTTTCAATTTATAAGGGCCTTGATTTCCTTCTTGTCCGGTAAAATTGCTTTTCGCATACTGTCCTTTTACAAGCGCTGCGCTAGTAAAAATTGATGTTTTTCCGTTTTCATCGCCAAAATTGATGTTTGCCGAAACTCCTTGCACTTTTTTGTTGAAATTCAGAAATGTGGAACTTCGATTTTCTAGAAATAAATCTCCTCCTCTTATTGTCCAATTCTTACTCGCTAATTCTATAAATATCTGATCAAATTCGTCCAACTTTTGGCTATATCCACCTTCTTGCAACGGAATATTACTATCTTGCAGAGATGCTTTTAAGGTCACATCTTCAGAAATCTTTCCACTTATTTGCAAATCAAGATTAGAGTTGACAACGGCGCTCTGATTGTTGCCAATCGTTATGCCACGACTAATACTTCCTACTGTATTGAGTCCGTCAAATGGAATAAATTTTTTCGAAGTTTCTTGTGGAAGCTTATATAACTTAGACTCAGTTGCAGCATTTTCTAGTATTTGAGGATTATCGTATATGCTATAAACACGAGTGAGAAATTCTGGATATTGTGTCAAAATTACAGTAACACTATCGCCAGTAGTTTCGTTGTTTTGTAATACAACTTCACCATTTTTTGAGTTTATAAAATATTCTGTTGCAGGAATAAGTTCTTGTTTCGAATTAAAGATTTTTAAGCTGCTTTTATTTAAAACAATGCTATCTAATTTTATTGGGTCAGAAACAGAATATTTATAACGAGTCGTAGATGTTTTTGTTTCCTGCGCAAAAAGCACAGTGAAATTCAACAAAAGAAATAAAAGGAAACTCGTTTTCAACATACTTTCTATAACGTCAATAGCACAAATGTAGTGTGTTTTTATAAAGCCAGAAGTGAGATTATGACACAAAAAAAAGTCGTCCGATTAGAGACGACTTTTTGTGATATTTAGAATCTAAATTTTTTTAAAATTCTTAGTTTTTTACAAATTTTACAGTAGCTTTTTGACCTTTTTCATTTGTGAAAGTAGCCATGTAAATTCCTGCTGCAAAACTTGAAGTATTTACAACGTTAGATCCAGATGTCAAAACCTGTTTTCCAACAATTTTCCCATTCATATTCACGATGCTCATTTGTGTCTGTGCATCAGAATTAATTTGAAGGCTGTTTGTCGCGATTGTGTTGTTTAAAACAACGCCAACACTTGCAAGATCATTGTTGTTAATTCCTAAAGCTGGCACATACTTAAATGAAAAGTTAGTAATTACAGCTGTTTGCACCCCTTCAGGAGTTATCTGAATAAGTTGAAAATTATAAACTACAGGAAGAGCAGGATCTACTCCAGCTACATCAAGTCTAAAATGATCATTGTAATCAGCATTTGATCCATTTGCTTCAATAATTGAATTGCCTAAAACTGTAGGATATGCCGTTCCAGCTGAAACAGTACCAAAACATAATGTACCAACACATAATTGTAAACCTGAACCAGATCCATTTTCTATGCTCACAACTTTCACTTGCGCATTGACATCATAATTAAAACCGTTGCTTATTAGCAAAGGAAGGTAATTTTCAGGTGCTTCTAGTGATGTTGCAACATATTGTTGACCGTCAGTAATTGTAGTTTCACCTCCATCAATTGATAATGTGATTTGAGAGAAAGCAGAGAAACTAGTTAAGCAGATTACTGCTAATAAAATATTTTTCATTTTTTTAGTTTAAAATAATTTTTTCTGTTTGTATTGTATTTGCACCAACGATTTTAGCCATGTAAATTCCTTTTTGGAATGATGCTAAGTTAATTTGTGTTTGCGCGTCAACTGAAGCATTTTGATAAACCACTTTTCCTAACATATCAACGATTGTTACTTTTACAGTTTCAGCTGTATTAATTTGAACAATTCCAGTTGTTGGATTTGGGTAAAGATTTACTTTGTTAATATTTGAATCAGCAAGACCAAGATAGTTTGTAGTTGTAATTGCATTGTTTTTCTTTAGAGACTTTGCGTTAAATTCTCCATTGATAAGCAAGATGCTTGTAGTTCCGTCAAATACTTCAAAACCATGCTGCGTGTTTCCTGCACTCCATCCATCTCCATAAGAATCTTTCAATTCAATAGTGTAGCAGTCATCAGCCGCAAGAGATACATTATGAATTTTCGTAGTATTCGCATCGACTCCACCAGAAGCATTTCCAGCTGCCCCTATATAAGGACCACCGCTTCCAACGATCATATTCGCAGAGTTTCTAATATTCCAAGAAATTTCTTTAGGGTAAGCGTCTGTGTATACTTTTACCGTAATTTCCGAAGTAACTAATTTTGCCAAAACCATGTCAGCTTCAGCTACTAGTTCAGTAGCATTAAAAGGTGCTGCTCCATTGATAGTGTTAATAGTAGTTGTGTAAGTACTTGTTTCGTTAAATGGATAAGAGTCAAAAGGAATATCTTTTGTTTGAAATCTATTAATGTTACCAGTATAATTTGCAGTTCTAACCACAACTCCATCTTCTTTTAAATCAATAGTTGCAGTAGTAATTACATTTTCTCCAAGATTTTTAATCTTTGCGTTAAGAACCGAATTCGTAGAACAAATTCCATTCTCGCTGTCTAATGCAAATGCATTATTCTGAACACCTTCAAGCGTAGTATTGCAACCAGCATTAATACTTGCTCTTAAATTTGTTGGACTTAAAGCACCAACGTTTTTGATTATTCCATCCGAGCAAATTCTGTATACCGTAGGGAAATAAGTGATAGCATATTGCTGAGCAACGGCTCTACTATCAATAATTGGGTATTTAGATCCAGTAACCCAGTCTCCCAATGTTTTTGGTCCTGTTCCATTTAAATCGGCAATACTAGTAGTGTTATCCCCTTCAACGAATAAAATGACAACTTCATTAGATCCATCAGGACCGTATGAACTATATAAATCATTCAAAGCACCTGAACTGTGGTAATTCCAACATGGTCCACACCAAGTTGCAGAGATATATAAAATAACTGTTTTGTTGGCAGATAAATAATCAGATAATGTATGAACATTTCCATTAATATCGGTTGCAGTAAAGTTTGGGGCTATTGATCCGTCTGGAAGCTGTGCGCTAGCAGTCGCTGTGATAAATAAACTCGCTAAGAGTAGAGTAATTTTTTTCATAAATAGACTTTAATTAATCGTTATTGTATTGTTAATTTAATAGATTTTCCAAAAATATGAAAAACTATTGGTAAATGCCTCACTTATACAATCATAATTGCAGTCTATAAATGTTAATTAACTACAACGGAACTACTATTTACTGAGTCATTTTCTATTAGAATGTCAGTATTCGCTACAATTCTATAAGTTGTTGATTGTAAGTGTTATGCTAAACAATCTGATAAAAATGTGCGTTTTTTCCTTAAATTATGTGGCGGCTACAATTTGAATAGTTTCCCTACTAGTCTGGGTCAGCAAAACTTTTTTATTTTCAGTAATTGAATTTGCTGCAATATCATCAAAATGTCTAATAGTATATAAGGACACATTTGAATTATATGTCACACTAAACTTACTCGATAGAATCGTTTTTAATGTTTCAAAATTTCCATAAGTATCATCACAACAAACAGAAAAACTTATTGCCGAATTCTGAATCAAATGCACCTTCAATTTGTATTTGTGTAGAAGTGCAAATATCTCGCTGATATTTTCCTCCATAATAAATTCAAAATTTAACGATGATAGCGAAATGAGTAGTTGATTTCTTTTTACGATGAAGCAAGGTATCATCGGTTTTAAATCAGTTCCTTTTCCAACTTTTGTCCCTGGTAATGTAGGATTTAGGAATGATTTTACAAATAAAGGTATTTCCTTACGTTGTAAAGGTTGCAAAGTCTTTGGGTGAATGACTGTTGCTCCATAAAAAGCTAACTCGATGGCTTCTCGATAAGAAATGTCTTCAAGTAAAATTGCATTTTCAAAGTGCCTTGGGTCCGCATTCATAACTCCGGGCACATCTTTCCAAATTGTAACGCTATCGGCATTGAGGCAATATCCAAATATAGCTGCTGTATAATCAGAACCTTCACGGCCCAAAGAAGTAGTGAAATTATTCTCGTCAGATCCTAGGAAACCTTGGGTAATATTTAAAGTAGCTTTTACTTTAATTTTCGAAATGTTTTTCTGCGTTAATTCCCAGTCAACTTCTGCTTCGCGGAAAGAAGAATTCGTTTTTATATACTGTCGTACGTCAAGCCAGTTAGAATCAATTCCCTTAAAAGTAAAAAAATTGGTCAGGATTGTTGTCGATAGTAATTCGCCGTATCCGATCAGTTGATCATAAACATAATTATAATTTGGGGATTTATTGTTTTGAAGAAATAATTCCATTTCATCAAACAATTTTTTTAAACCCGAAAATACTGGATGCTTTTCATCTTCAAATAAATCTAAGAGGATTTGATTATGATATTTTTTCACTTCTTGAATAGAAGCTTTTAACCCTGCCGATTTCTCAAAGTAATTATTAATTATTTCTTCAATAGCATTGGTTGTTTTTCCCATTGCCGATACGACAAGAAGAACGTCGCTATGGCCAGTAATTTCTAATAAGTCGAAAATATTACGTACCGCTTCTGCATCCTTTATAGATGCACCTCCAAATTTAAAAATCCTCATCTACAGTTTTGTTACAAATTGTTCAATCTGTTCTCTGCTCATTTGCGCAACCATCCAATCTTCTAAAACTGTCGCTCCAGACTTTCTGTAGAATTCGATTGCTGGACTATTCCAATTTAAAACATTCCATTCGATCCGCTGCACATTATCATCGTGCCCAGTTTTTATGATTTCAGAATACAAAGCGTATCCAATTCCTGAGCCACGCTGGTTTTCTTTTACAACCAAATCTTCGAGGTGCAATGTCCTACCTTTCCAAGTGCTATATCTGTAGTAATAAAGTGCCATTCCAACGATTGTTCCATCCTCAACTGCAACATAACAATAAAACAAAGGATCGTTTCCAAAACCGTCACGTTTCAAATCTTCGGCCGTTACAATGACTGCTTCTGGCTCTTTTTCATAAACTGCTAGTTCTTTAATTAATTCTAAGACGGGCTCCATATCTTCCTCGCGAGCTTTTCTGATAATCATATCAATGGGTTGTTTATAGCTTTCGCTAAATTGTGAAAAACAAATATACAAATACCAAAAACTATCAAGCAATAAAGGTCAAATTTTAGCAAAAAAAGCGATATTTGTAAAATTACAAACACATTCGTATCATTATGGCAGATCGCAGTAGAACTTTAGGCGAGTTTATTATCGAAAAACAAGAAGAGTTTCAGTACTCTTCGGGTGAGTTATCACGTATTATGAACGCTATTAGGCTTGCTGCCAAAGTGGTCAATTATAAAGTAAATAAAGCGGGACTTGTAGATATTACTGGCGCAGCTGGTCAAGTCAACATTCAAGGTGAAGATCAGCAGAAACTTGATGTCTATGCTAACGAAGTCTTTATAAAGACACTTACCAATCGTGAAATTGTTTGTGGAATTGCATCTGAGGAAAACGACGATTTTATCACCGTTGCAGGTTCTGATAATAGTCATAGTAACAAATACATACTACTGATGGATCCTCTTGATGGATCTTCTAATATTGATGTTAATGTTTCTGTAGGTACAATCTTTTCTGTTTATAAAAGAATTTCTCCAATTGGAACTCCGGTTACAAAAGAAGATTTTCTTCAGCGAGGTACTGCACAAGTAGCTGCAGGATATGTGATTTACGGGACTTCGACAATGCTTGTTTATACAACAGGTCATGGAGTAAATGGCTTTACATTAAATCCAGCAATTGGTACTTTCTACCTTTCACATCCAAATATGCAATTTGCTCCTGATGGTAAAATTTATAGTATCAATGAAGGAAACTATATCCACTTTCATCAGGGAATAAAAGATTATATAAAATACTGCCAGTCAGAAGAAGGAGATCGTCCGTACACTTCAAGATATATCGGAAGTTTAGTAGCAGATGTCCACAGAAATATGATCAAAGGCGGAATTTATATGTACCCAAAAAGCTCAAAAGACGAAAAAGGAAAACTACGCCTTCTATACGAATGTAATCCTATGGCATTTATCGTAGAGCAGGCAGGTGGAAAAGCAACCGATGGAGTAACTAGAATTTTGGAATTGAAACCGGAAGAATTGCATGAGCGTGTGCCCTTTATTTGCGGAAGCAAAAATATGGTGGAGAAAGCTGAGGAGTTTATCGCTGCAGCACAAAATTAATACAAAAATATATTCAAAAGAAAATGCCCGCAAAATTGATGTTTTGCGGGCATTTCTATAATTAATAATTTCTTATTTGTTCATATTCGACATCTCAAATATAAAAGTATCTAAGTCAACATTTTCCTTTAATAGATCAAATGCTTTTGCTACAATATAGTTTACGTTTCCTGGAGTAAAACCTAGTGCTACGCAGAATTTCTTCAACATATTCACTTGGCTTTCTCCTAATTCGCGATCTACATAAACCATACGAGCAAGATCATATAAACGATCAAGTCTTTGAGAATATAAATAAGGAGGATTAATAGGGTACTTTAATGGATCTGCAAGTATTTCGGCATATTCTTCCGCAGAGACATCAAGTCTTCGGGCAAGTTTGTCCAAGAATTCTTTTTCTACGGGCGCTATTTTGCCATCAGCAAGTGCAACACGTACTATTGCAGAAAAATGACCACGGTTTCGAGATGAAAACGAAGTGCTAAAAAGATCTGAGAATGACATAATGTTCGGATTTTATATTGCAAATATAATTCGATTTAAATACTGTCAAAATGTTTTTGCGAAAGATTAGCAGCCTTTCCTCTTTTAGCCAAAAATTTAGCAGGAAATAAAGATGCATTTAAATAGGTTTTGAAAATTAATCGTAAGTTTACAGTCCCTTAAAATCAACTAATAAGTCCTTAAGAATGGCGGAATTTTGGATATTTTTTCAACTAGGTCTTAGACATGTATTGGACATCGATGGTTATGATCATTTGTTGTTTCTGGTAGCTTTGGTAGCTCCTTTTTTATTCAAAGATTGGAAGCACATTCTAGTTCTTGTTACTGTTTTTACTTTAGGTCATACAATTGCAATGATACTGTCAGTTTTTAATTTGATTACTATGCGAAGTGTAATAATCGAATTTCTAATTCCAGTCTCGATACTTATTACAGCGCTATTTACTTTAATTAATGGAGGCAAGCCGGGAAAGCCACAGAGTCAGACCATAATAATGTTGATAACGCTTTTCTTCGGTGTCATTCATGGACTGGGATTTTCAAATTACTTTAAATCACTGCTTAGTGGAAGTCCTACAGACAAGCTTGCGCCTTTATTTGAATTTGCATTAGGTATTGAGGCTGCTCAAGTGATTATTGTTATTTGCGTCTTGATAATTTCGTATGCAGTACAGACTTTTACTAAATTTAATAAGAGAGATTGGACCTTGGTACTCTCAGCATTTGTGGTTGGTGTAGTTTTGCCCATGATAATTGAAAATGATATTTGGAAATAAATAATGGATATAAAAAAAACAGCTCGTTACGATCACGCGTATCTCAGAATAGCTCGAGAGTGGGGGCAATTGTCACATTGCAATCGCAAAAAAGTAGGAGCGATTATTGTTAAGAATAGAATGATCATATCCGACGGATATAATGGAACTCCATCTGGATTTGAAAACAGTTGCGAAAATGACAATGGTGATACTCATTGGTATGTTTTGCATGCAGAGGCAAACGCTATTTTAAAAGTTGCTTCGTCTACTCAATCCTGCGATGGTGCTACTCTTTATATTACGATGTCTCCATGTAAGGATTGTAGTAAATTAATTCATCAAGCCGGAATAAAACGCGTGGTATATATGTCGGGATATAAAGATATGTCAGGTGTAGAGTTTTTGATCAGAGCAGGTGTGCAAGTTGATAATATTGACATTAATGAGAATGAAATCGTCTAAATGAACAAGAGTAAGATTTTTGGACCTATTATAGTATTTTCCAGCATTGCCTTTGGTATAATGTTGGGGAGCCTTCTCAATTTCTCTAGTCCCTCGCTGGTATTAGAAAAAAATAGTTATAAAAATAAGCTCAATAAACTTATTGATTTTATAGAGAACGAATATGTTGATACTATTAATACAGATTCGATTGTAGATCTTACAGTAAATAACATTCTCGAAAAACTAGATCCTCATTCTGTGTATATTCCCGCAGATGAGTTTACGGCTTCCGCCGAATCTATGAAAGGAGATTTCGTGGGGATTGGAATTAATTTCTACATGTATAAAGATACGGTTGCTGTTATCAAAACTATAGAAGATGGCCCTTCGGCAAAAGCAGGAATCAAAGCAGGTGACAGGATTCTATTCGCGGATAAAGATCAGTTGTACGGAAAGAAATTACCTACTGACAGTCTTTTTTCAAAATTAAAAGGAAAAGAAGGTTCGAAAGTATTTCTAAAGATATTCCGAAAATCAGAAAATAAAACATTTACAATAGATCTTACTCGCGGTACTGTTCCAATAAAAAGTGTGGATGTTGCTGAAATGATTGATGGTAAAACGGGCTATATCAAGATCAATAGATTTGCCGAAACTACAGCCACAGAATTTAAAACCGCACTTGAAAAGCTCATCGATGAGAATATGGAAAATCTAGTCATTGATCTTCGCGACAATGGCGGAGGTTATCTAGAGAAAGCAAACGAAATTGCCGATGAACTTCTAAAATCAGGTGAATTAATTGTTTTTACTAAAAACAAAAAACAGCGTACAGACAAAACTATAGCTACAAAGGGTGGATTGTTTGAAACTGGTAAATTGTATATTTTAATAAATGAAAATAGCGCTTCTGCCAGCGAGATTATTGCTGGTGCCATTCAGGATAACGACAGAGGAATTATTGTCGGACGTCGAAGTTTCGGAAAAGGATTAGTACAGCGCGAAATGAATTTCCAAGACGGCTCGGCAGTACGATTGACTGTCGCGAGATATTATACGCCATCAGGAAGATCGATTCAAAAGCCTTACGCAAATGGGAATCAAGAATATTATAGCGAATTTGACCACCGTTTTGAAAGTGGTGAACTTTATGAAAGAGATAGCATCAAAGTTGCCGATACATTAAAATTTAAAACTAAAAATGGTCGAGTAGTCTACGGCGGCGGCGGAATTGTTCCGGACATCTTCGTTCCAGCAGAAAAGGAGCATGGACTAGAAGGACTTAGTTATTTGATGCAGTCGGGAATTATGGGTCATTTTGCTTTTGAGCAATTAGACAAATATAGAGCTGATTTTAAGGGAATGAATTTTGAAGAGTTTACAGAAGTAATGGCAAAAACAGATAAGTTCTATAAAGCATTTGAAAATTACCTTTCGGAAAGTGGCTTTGGTCTGAATTTGAAGAAAAATAAAGATTTTATTAAGACATTTATCGCGGCAGAATTTGCACGACAATTATTTTCAGAAGATCGTTATTACGAAATAATCGTAAAGAATGACGTAATGATTAAGGCAGTTCTTTTAGATTTAGAAAAAAATTAGCGTAGTGAATCGTGACTGTGCGTGTCAATTCCATTATTCCACGAAGTAAGAATATCAGTTGCTACAGCTGCGCCACTTCCAGCTGCAATTGCTACTTGACTACGCCAGCCTGCAAGAGTTCCAGCAACATAAATTCCCTCCGCAACTTGATGGTCATTATTGATAAGTTGAATTCTGTTTTTATCAGCTACAGTTTTAAAGTGAGGAATAACAAATTTCTGCATTCCGTCAATAGAAAAGCTGTTAGAATTTCCTACTGCAATTACCACAGATTTTGCCTGATAATTATTTTTATTAGTCGTGATAGTAAAAAGAGGATACTCGCCAGAAATAGCAATAACTTTTTCTTTCGCAATCTGTGTAATATGTGGATAAGCATCTTGTAATTGCTGCAGTCCATTGCTTAAAACATCTGCGCCTAAAGTGTAAAGAGGCATTCCGTAAGCATTATTAAGAACCGCATCTTGCAAGGCAGAAGCTTTTTGATGAGAAATAATTCCAACAGTTTTGTCAGTTGCAAAAGCACGTTTACGAGCAGATCCTAAAATTAGTGCACAAGAAACTCCCGCGGCTCCACCGCCGATAATTAGTACGTCAAGCATTATCTATTTATTAATTTTTTCTTGTAATTGAACTGATGTTTTGAAAATTAATAGAATAAAAACTGCACAAAAAGCTGCTGCAATCCCAATTAAGGCAATCATACTATTTCCTTCAGTAAGGTGATCAAAATCAAGAAGTGTAATATTGAATATTATCAGCGCTAAGGCTATAAAAATAAGTATGTAGGTGAATATTTTCATGAATATTGAATTTTGAAACGGCATAAAAGTAATAAAATTAGATTTAAGCAAAAAGTGCTTTAACATTGCCTGCAAATAATTTAACAGCAATAGCAAGAAGCACCACTCCAAAGAATTTTCTTATAATTCCCAATCCATTTTTACCTAAAACCTTTTCGATTTTTGATGATGATTTTAATACAATATACACTAATATGATATTAAGAATGATGGCTATCAAAATATTGATTGTTTGATACTGCGCTTTCAATGAAAGTAAGGTTGTCAAAGTACCCGCGCCCGCAATAAGCGGAAATGCGATAGGCACAATTGATGCTGAATTTGTCTCCTCATCTCTATAAAGTGTAATTCCTAAAATCATTTCGAGGGCAAGAAAAAATAATACAAATGATCCCGCAACCGCAAATGAATAAACGTCAATCCCAATTACACTAAGTAAGTCTTCGCCAATAAACAAAAACGTAACTAGCATTATGCATGCTGCAATTGCCGCTTTTTCTGACTCAATCTTGCCGTGCTTTTGTTTTAACGTCACAATAACGGGTACTCCACCTACAATGTCAATCACGGCAAAAAGTACCATGGCGACTGTGAAAATCTCCTGAAAATTTAGTTCCATATTAAAGCTGTTTTTAAAAGTGCAAAAGTAGAATTTCTGTCTATCAAAAACCGCCAAATTTATACTAATTAATAAATAATCAATAAGTTGTAGTGTGTTAACCTACAATATGTTACAGTTCGACGAGTTTGTTGGGTATTGTGGAAAGTCTTTGTTAAATTTAAAAATCACACTAAATAATATTGTTATGAGAAGTTTATTAATACTTATTTTTTTAATTCTTTTTTGTTCAAATTCTTCTGCACAAAATCAATTATTAAAAAGAATGCAGAAGAAAATCGAAGATAAAGTTGAAAATAAGATTATGCAGAAAACGGATAAATCTGTTGATAAAGCTTTGGATGCCCCTTTTGCTATGCCTAATACGGCTTCTAAGACTTCCGTAGAAGGGTTGCCTTCTAGTTATAACTTCAGTTGGAAGTATGATGTGCAAATTCAAAGTCAAAATGATCAGCCACTAATGATGACTTATTTCCTTCAGCCAAATGCCTCTTATCAAGGAATGGTTTTGGGCGATATCAAAAGTGATATGTTTGTGATAATGGATTTTGAAAGAGAAATGTTACTCACGTTAATGGAAGCTGGAGGTTCAAAGATGGCTCAAGCAATGTCTTTTCCGAAAAATGCTGAAGAGTCTGCCGATGAAAATTTGGGCGATTATGAAATCTCATCTTTACCTGATCTAGTAATTGCAGGTTATAAATGTAGAGGGATGCAAATGAAAAATAAAGAGTATATAATTAAATATTATTTTACAAATGATGTTCCCTTGACTCTTAATGGAATGAATCGGGACAAGAAAGACGCCAAGTTGACAAAAATCATTAACGGAATAAATTCTAAAGATTCTGGACTGATGATGAAAATGGATATGACCGATCTCAAGAATAAAAAGCACAATATAGTGATGGAATGCAAAAGCTTGACAAGGTCGCAAAAAACAATTTTAAAGAAAGATTATAAATTTATGTAATCACAAATTTTTTCTTAGTATTTGTTTTGATAGTGTTATTGAGTACTTTTGCAAAATGTTTCAACTAGGAAAAACCATCGTATCTGAGGAAATCCTCGAAAAAGAATTTGTTTGCAACCTTACGGCTTGCAAAGGTGCTTGCTGTGTGGCCGGCGACGCTGGTGCGCCACTAACCCTTGAGGAGACAAAGATTCTTGAGGAGATCTACCCAAAAATCAAATCATTATTACGTCCAGAAGGTATTGCTGCTATTGAGGAGCAAGGAACTTGGATTACGGGAGAAGATGGCGAACTTGAAACTCCACTTATTGAAGGTGCAGATTGCGCTTATGTGATTTTTGATGAAGGAACTGCACTATGCGGAATCGAACAGGCCTATAATGAAGGATTAGTAAGTTGGAAAAAACCTGTTTCTTGCCACCTTTATCCAATACGAGTAAAAGACTTTTCAGACTTTGCCGCTGTAAATTATGACCGTTGGGATATCTGTGATGATGCCTGTACTCTTGGTCAAGAATTAGGAGTTCCGGTATACAAATTTGTCAAAGAAGCTTTAATAAGACGCTTTGGCGAAGATTGGTATATGGAGCTTGAAAAAGTTGCCGAAGAACTCAAAAATAAATAAAAAAATCTTTTAATTTTTCCGATTAAATATACCTCAATTTGTGTTATTTTATAGCACGAACAAATTCCCTATTTCCTCTATTCTGCTGTTATTTAATGTTTTATGTTAGATTTATTGTTAAGACTTGAAACCTTTAAATTGTTCAAAACTATCGCTGTTTTGTGAATAAGTAAGATTTTTTTTGAGTCAATAATTTCCAATCTTTGTATGCGCGAGAGCCGAAAAGATCAACCAAATTAGACCATAATTAAATAAAAATAAATATGTCACAAATAGAGCCGATACTCCAAGAAAACAATAGCCGATTCGTTATTTTTCCAATCAAACATCCAGATATTTGGGATTGGTACAAAAAGATGGAAGCTAGTTTTTGGACTGCGGAAGAAATCGATTTGTCACAAGACCTTACAGATTGGAATGAAAAACTAACAGGAGATGAACGTTACTTTATCAAACACATTCTTGCATTCTTCGCAGCTTCGGATGGAATTGTAAATGAAAATCTTGCCGAAAACTTTGTGAATGAAGTGAAATACGCTGAGGCGAAATTCTTCTACGGTTTCCAAATCATGATGGAAAACATTCACTCAGAAACATATTCGCTGCTTATCGATACGTACGTAAAAGACGATACAGAAAAAGACCTTCTTTTCCGTGCGCTTGATGTTTTTCCAGCGATTAAGAAAAAAGCTGATTGGGCTCTTAAGTGGATTGAATCTCCATCTTTTGCCGAAAGACTTATCGCATTTGCTGCAGTAGAAGGTATTTTCTTCTCTGGAGCTTTCTGTTCAATTTTCTGGTTAAAGAAACGTGGATTGATGCCAGGATTAACTTTCTCAAACGAATTAATTTCGCGTGACGAAGGTGTTCATTGTGATTTCGCAGTGCATTTGCACAACCACCACTTGATTAATAAAGTTTCAAAATCTCGTATCAAAGAAATTATTGTTGATGCACTTAATATCGAAAGAGAATTTATCACCGAGTCACTTCCAGTAAGTTTGATTGGAATGAATGCAAAGCTAATGACTCAATATTTAGAGTTTGTTGCAGATAGACTTCTTGTCGAATTAGAATGTGAGCGAGTTTACAATACTTCAAATCCTTTTGATTTTATGGATATGATTTCTCTTCAAGGGAAAACGAATTTCTTCGAAAAGAAAGTTGCCGAATATCAAAAAGCTGGAGTTATGAATACAGATTCTGAAGCTCAGAAAATTACTTTCGACGCTGATTTCTAGGATTTCGAAAATATCAAAATCTGAAAATCTTATTGCTTGATAGCAAAAGTGCCCTAGCTATTTTACAGCGGGAAATCCCCCGATAGCTATCGGGGATAAGAGCGGAAAGCGGGATAAAGCTCCAAAAAACAACGAAAATGTACCAGAAATGACTTTTTTGGTTTAAAAATATAGAAAAATGTACGTAATAAAAAGAAACGGGACGAAAGAGCCTGTGATGTTTGACAAAATTACTGATAGGATTAAGAAATTATGTTACGGCCTCAACGATCTTGTAGATCCAGTAAAGGTTGCAATGCGAGTGATAGAAGGACTTTACGATGGTGTTGCTACTTCTGAGCTGGACAACCTAGCTGCAGAAACTGCCGCTGCAATGACAATTTCGCATCCTGATTATGCACAATTAGCGGCTAGAATTGCAATTTCAAATTTGCATAGTAATACCAAGAAATCGTTTTCAGAAACGATGACGGACATGTACAATTATGTGAATCCTCGTACAAATCAAGCGTCACCTTTATTGTCTGATGAGGTGTACGAAGTGATTCAGAAAAACTCTGTATTCCTAGATTCTCACGTGTTGTACAACCGTGATTTTAACTACGATTATTTCGGATTTAAAACTTTAGAACGTAGCTATTTGCTAAAATTAAATGGCAAAATTGTAGAGCGTCCACAACATATGTTGATGCGTGTTTCTGTGGGAATTCACTTAGATGATTTGGATTCGGTTTTAGAAACTTACGACCTAATGTCTAAGAAATTCTTTACACACGCGACGCCAACTTTGTTTAATGCAGGTACGCCAAAACCGCAAATGTCGAGCTGTTTCTTGCTTGCGATGCAGGATGATAGTATTGATGGAATTTACGATACACTTAAGCAAACTGCCAAAATTTCGCAGTCTGCGGGAGGAGTAGGACTTTCTATTCACAACGTTCGCGCGACTGGATCTTATATTCGAGGTACAAATGGAACTTCAAACGGAATTGTTCCGATGTTGAGAGTTTTCAATGATACTGCACGTTACGTAGATCAAGGTGGTGGAAAACGCAAAGGAAGTTTTGCAATTTACATCGAAACTTGGCACGCCGATATTTTTGATTTCCTTGACCTGAAAAAGAATCACGGAAAAGAAGAAATGCGCGCGCGCGACTTATTTTTCGCAATGTGGACTTCAGATTTATTCATGAAAAGAGTGGAGGAAGATACGACTTGGACTTTGATGTGCCCAAGCGAATGTCCTGGACTTTACGACGTTCACGGAGACGAATTTGAAGCTTTATATATTTCCTACGAAACAGCAGGAAAAGGTCGCAAGACAATTAGAGCTCGCGAATTATGGGAGAAAATTCTAGAATCGCAGATAGAAACTGGTACTCCTTATATGTTGTACAAAGATGCGGTGAACAGAAAATCGAATCAGAAGAATTTAGGTACGATTAGATCTTCGAATCTTTGTACCGAAATTATGGAATATACATCGGCAGATGAGGTTGCAGTTTGTAATCTTGCGTCGATTTCGCTTCCTATGTTTGTGGAAAATGGTGCTTTTAACCACCAATTACTATACGACGTTACTAAACGTGTGACTCGCAACCTAAACAAGGTAATTGACCGAAATTATTACCCTGTTCCAGAGGCAGAAAATTCAAATATGCGCCACCGTCCTGTAGGATTGGGTGTACAAGGTTTGGCAGATGCCTTCATCATGCTGAGACTTCCTTTTACAAGTGATAAAGCTAAGAAGCTGAATCAAGAAATTTTCGAAACCCTTTACTTTGCTGCGGTGACGGCTTCTATGGAACTTGCAAAAGAAGAAGGTCCTTACAGCACTTACGAAGGTTCTCCGATCTCGCAAGGAGAGTTTCAATACAATCTATGGGGACTTAAAGACGAAGAGCTTTCGGGTCGTTGGGATTGGGCTTCTTTGCGTCAAGACGTGCTTGCAAATGGTGTTAGAAATTCACTACTTGTAGCGCCAATGCCAACTGCTTCTACATCTCAAATTCTTGGAAATAACGAGGCTTTTGAGCCGTATACTTCAAATATTTATACTCGTCGTACGCTTTCTGGCGAGTTTATCATCGTCAACAAGCACCTTTTAGAAGATCTTGTGGAGCGCGGATTATGGAACGAAACTTTGAAGCAAGAAATTATGCGTCACAATGGATCTGTCCAAAATATCGCCGAAATTCCTGAAGATTTAAAGGAACTTTACAAGACCGTTTGGGAATTGAGTATGAAAGATATAATCGATATGTCGCGTCATAGAGGCTATTTTATCGATCAATCTCAGTCGCTAAATCTTTTTATGCAAGATGCGAATTTTGCAAAATTGACCTCTATGCATTTCTACGCTTGGAAGTCTGGATTGAAGACTGGAATGTACTATTTACGTACAAAAAGTGCCGTAGATGCGATCAAATTCACGTTGAATAATGACAAGAAAGCCGCTCCAGTAGCTGAAGCAATTGCTGCAAATGAGTTTAAAGCAATGATTGATTTGGCTCGAAATGCAGAGCCAGACGACTGCGATATGTGCGGATCTTAAGCAAATACTATTTTTTAAAATTTACAGCTGTCAAGAAATTGATGGCTGTTTTTTTTGGCAGCTAGTTCTGCTATCTGCGGCAATTCCTCGGCAAGAATCTTTTTTTGTTGCCCGCATAAGGA
>CBDUDY010000006.1:0-28523 GCA_965366055.1 uncultured bacterium | reverse complement strand
AACGAACATAGAATTTGGGAGCAAGTAATATTTTCGCATCCTCTTGGAGTGGGCTTGATGACGCACCGAGCGCGACTAGAAGAGCGATTTATAGAAGATAGAGCTACAAAAACCTATCCTTACGCCACAAGAACAAGGTATCAAATTGGATATAATATGCCTTTGGAAGGAAAAACATTAGACGAAAAAGAATATTATCTAAATACTTACAATGAGTTTTACGTTAACTTATCTAGAGCAAAAAACGCAGTTTATAGCGACAATTGGACCTATCTGTGCAGCGGCTACAATCTTGGGAAAATGGGCAAAATCGAATTAGGATATCTGTTTTAAGTTTCTGTTCGAAATAAAGAGAAAGATCTGCGATATTTCAATTTAGCGCAAATAATGTGGGTTACTAACTTTGACGTGTTCAAAAAATCGCGAAAGTAGAAGCTTAATTCTCATTAAAAGTCCACGCTTCTTTTTCATAATTAACTTGATATACTGCTATTTACATAAAAATAAGTTTTTGACTTCAATCCAAAAAAAAGACAGGAAAATCAAAATATTAAAATTTTAATAATAAACACAGATACCAATTCGGCGAATCACAAACTCGAATCATGCAATTATATCCAGTATTATATTCGAAGGGTGTAAAAGTTAGAGATAGGAATAATCGTGTGTTAATTATCGCAAAGTTGGAGCTCTAATCTACATCTTGCTATTGTAGTTGTAATATTAAAATATTTAATGATAACTAGAATACCTTTTTTTCCTCACTTTCGAACAAAATGATTTACATTCTCGATAAATCTTCAACGATTAAACATCTAAAAATTAAAGATAAAAGGTTTTAATTTTAGCAAGTGCATTTCAGAAATGAGAGCTAAACACTTTTGAAGTCCTTTCTAACCCAGACAAAGATTGCTACCTTTACGTTAGAAAATCCAACTAATGAAAATACTCCACACCGCTGACTGGCATCTAGGACAACTCTTCCATGAATACGATAGAACTTTTGAACATCAACAATTTTTAGATTGGCTTTTAGAAACTATTAAAGAAGAGCAGATCGATGTTTTGCTAGTAAGCGGTGACGTTTTTGATATATCAAATCCTGCAGCAGCATCGATTAGAATGTTTTATACTTTTCTAAAAAACGCAACAAAGGAAAACCCCGAATTGCAGATTGTAATTACAGCAGGAAATCACGACTCCGCATCTCGATTGGAGGCGCCTAAGCCATTATTAGAATCCTCGAATATTCATATTATCGGAACTATCGAAAAAAATAGCGACGGTTCCATCGATTATCAAAAATTAACCATTCCGTTGCGTAGCAAAGAGGGCAAAATAAAAACGTGGTGCCTTGCTATTCCATTTTTAAGAATTGGCGATTATCCAAGCATTCCAAATGTTGATAGTCCTTATGCAGATGGTGTGACCCAATTATATAAAGAGGCTTTCGAATATGCTCAAGAAATAAAGCAAAGCGATCAAAATATTATCGCAATGGGGCATTTGCATACACATCATGCCGAAATTTCGGATATGGACAAAACTGAAAGGTTAATTATGGGTGGCGTGGAATGCATTGCAGCAACTGCTTTTCATGAAGATATTAAATATGTTGCCTTAGGTCATATCCATAAAGCACAGAGAATTGGTGGGAAAGAACATATTCGCTATTCAGGAAGTCCTTTGCCAATGTCATTTTCTGAAAGAAATTATAAACATCAAGTGGTAATTTTTGAATTAGATGATGAAATTACTACTCTTAAAACTGTCGAAATTCCAGTAAGCATTCCACTATTGCGAATTCCACTTAAGGCAGAACTTTTGGAGCAAGTGCTTGAACAACTCAATCAACTACCAGAAAAAAACTATGACGAAGAACCGCCATATCTAGAAGTTCAAGTATTACTAGCAGAGCCGGAGCCTGCTTTACGACATAAGATCGATGAAGTTTTAAAATATAAGAATGTGAAGTTAGCACGTATTCAACCTCATTATCCAAGTACGAAATCAAATTCGACCGAAGCTACTCCGCAAGAACTTCTGAATGAGTTGAAACCAATAGATGTATTTTCCAAATCCTATCAAGCAAAGTACAACTCAGAAGTGCCAGAAAATTTAATAAGACTTTTTCAGCAGACATTAGAAGAAGTAATTCAAGCCGAGGATTAAAGCTAAATCTTAGACAGAGGCAATTTTGCGTAAGCAGAAATAACTTTTAGGGAAAAAGATTGCAATTTATAAAAAAAACAAAAGTTCCAGATGAAAATAAACGTCATTCGAATTAAGAATCTAGCTTCTTTGGAGGGAAATACCGAAATTGATTTTACAAGTGAACCGCTGGCATCAGCTGGAATATTTGCTATTACAGGTGCAACTGGCGCTGGAAAATCAACCTTGTTGGATGCATTATGTTTAGCGCTTTATGGAAAGACTCCGCGCTACCTTCAAGCGAAAGAAATAGGCATCGAAATTTATGATGTGCAAGGAAGTACGATGAGTCAGGGCGATGTGCGTGGAATTTTGCGTGATGGAACCGCAGAAGGATTTGCAGAAGTGGATTTTATTGGAACGGATGGGCAAACGTACCGCTCGACTTGGAGTGTAAGGCGTGCCAGAAATAAGGCAGATGGTAGTTTGCAAGCTGATAATATTGCATTAAAAAACATGTCGACCGGCATAGAAATACCTGGGAAAAAAGTAGAGACTTACAAGGAAATTGAACGTTTGGTAGGATTAAACTTTGAGCAATTTACACGCTCGGTATTACTGGCTCAAGGCGATTTTACGGCTTTTATGAAAGCAAGTAAAGATGAGAAATCCTCGTTACTTGAAAAATTGACAGGCACGCACATATATTCAGAAATATCCAAAAAGATTTTTGAAAAATACCGAAACGAGGAGCAGATTCTGCGCGATTTAAACATCCGAAGAGAGGGAATCGCAACATTTACAGATGAGGAAATTGTATCAATTAAGCAGGAACAGACCATTTTAGAGATTCAAATAAGTCAAATTAAGGTAGAAATAGAATCTGTGACCAAAGAAATAAGTTGGCACGAACAATATATTGATTTAGAAAAAAGTAAAGCTTCTGCCGTTGCAAACTTGCAGATTGCAACCGAAGCAGTTTGTAATGCTGAAGTACGAAAGTTGAAACTTGTTCAAGTAGAGCAGGCGCAAACAACTCGATCGTGGAACGATGCTTTGCATTACAATCTAAATCAGTTGAATGATAAGAAAGCATTTTTAGAAATTCTAAAAGAGAAAACTGCTGAATTAAATTCCCACAAGGAACTGTTGGACTTGCAGTTTATCAAAGAGGAAGCTAATTTATTACAAGTGGTTCAAATTCAGAAAGAAGCTCTTCCTAATTTAGCTACAGCCAAAAAACTAGACACCTTGATTTCTGAAAGAGAAAAGCAGAAAATTTTTGCTCTATCAGAACTGAATTTATCAAAGACTAAATTCGACAATCAGCAAACTGAGCTTAATGAAAAACTATCAGAAATTGCATTGCTTAGTTCTTCGGTAGATCAAATACAAGATTGGCAAAAGAAACACAATGCGAAAAAGCCAATTGCAGAAAATAAGGATATTATTGTTTCGAAACTTTCTGACGCGGAAAACTTAGTTCGTACAATCGCATCATCAGTGAACGAAAGAAAGGATTTGGAAGATAAAATAGAAGTTTCTACCAAAGAAATTAGTGTAAGAACAAATTCGTTTGACCAGCATTTAGTTATTTTTAAAAGTAAGAAAAGGCTATATGACTTAAAGCACGAAGAAGTTTTGTTATTTCCGATTGAACGAATAAACCTTGAAAAAGATGGTGCTGATCGGTCTTTAAATCACACAATAGAAGCACAATCGTTTTGGAATATTTTATCTACTATCAACTTGGATTTTAAATCATTATGCGAAAAACAGCAAAAAGACCAAAGCGATATTTTGGGAAAAGCTGAAAACCTGCAACAGTTAAAATCTCAGTTAGAAATTGATCGTACTGTAAAAGAAACTTCAGAAAAAGTATTGCAAAAAGCACGATTGGCTGCAACAGAGAATGTAGAAATGCTAAGAGCTGCATTAGTTGATGATGAACCTTGTCCTGTATGTGGGAGCGAAGAGCATCCATATTCTGCTCATAATCCTCAGCTTGAAAAAGTATTAACTTCCTTGGAGCAGCAACATCAACAATATGAAAAATCCTATCTCGCAACTTTTGGTAAGCAAAGTAGTTTGGAGCAAGACTGCAAAAGTTTAAAAGAAATTATTGCAAGGCAAGAAATAGAGATTGCGGCCAAACAAATTCTTGTAGACAGTAAGCAGTCACAATGGAAAGTATTAGCCATTTATAAGGATTGCGAAAATATCGATGATAGTCAAAAATCTAATTGGTTTATTGGAAGAATACAGCAATTAAAAGACAAGCAAACAGAGTTGCAGTTGCAAATAAATTCGCATACTATCCAAAGGATTCAACTTGATAAGGATAAAGCTGAACTGGAATTGCTAAAAGATAGCATTGATACTGACAATACTAAAATACAAGAGTTAAAAAGTGATCTCGCTCTTTTTAGAGAGCAACTTACCGGAATTATGAAGCAATTATTACGAGCAGAAACTACTTTGTCTGAAATTCAAAATAGTCTCTCAATTTACTTTGATAACGAGGATTGGATGGCAAATTGGAAAAATGCGCCTACGGAATTTGTTACTTCTATAATTCGATTTGCGGAAGAATGGAAAGCGAATATCGACAAATTAGAACATAATAAAAGCCGATATGCAATTGCAATTTCAAATGTGGCGCAGATGCAATTGCAAGTAAAAAGTTTAGAAGATGATCTTTCTAAAAAGGCAAATTCTTATAATGTGCAGGAAGAGGATTATAAGAAATTAAAGATTGAGCGACTGGCTATTTTTGACGGACAGTCTGCTGAAGAAATGGAACTCAAGTTTCAAAAAGCTGTAGAACATGCACAACAAGTAGTTGAGGATGTGAAAATTTCTCTAAGTCAAAATAAAGTCGATTCAGCTTCTGTTGGTGCTCAGTATAAAGAAATTACGTCCAATATTTCCAAACTTGAACTCGAGTATCAGAACTCCAATACAAGGATTCAAAATTGGTTAAGCGAATACAATCAAAAATCATCGAGGTCTCTAACTATTTTGGATTTAAATGAATTGCTAAATTTCACTTCTGATTGGATCGAAAGCGAAAGGAAAGTTTTGAATTCAATAGAAGAGGAGCGCACAAAAGCAAGTTCCATTTTACTTGAAAGAACACAAAATTTGCAATCGCACCTTGCTAAAAGACCTTCTGAAAGACATATCGAAGAATTGAGACAATTATTTGAAACTGTAAAATCACAGAGCGAACTTTATATTCAAGCAAAAGCAAGTATCGGTTTTAAACTGCAAGAAGATCAGGCGAATAAGCATAAAATAGGCGATCTTTTAAACGAGATTTCTGCACAATTTGCCATTATGGACAATTGGAGTAAACTTAATGACGTTATCGGATCTGCTGACGGAAAGAAATTCAGACAGATTGCACAAGAACATACTTTGGAAGTACTACTGAGTTACGCCAATATTCATTTGCAAATGTTAACCAATCGCTATAAGATAGAACGAATTCCAAATACATTGGGACTGCAGGTTGTCGATTTAGATATGGGTGACGAAATCAGGACAGTTTATTCTTTATCTGGAGGAGAATCTTTCTTGGTATCATTGGCATTAGCACTTGGATTAGCCTCCTTATCTTCTAGCAAAATGAAAGTTGAATCTCTGTTCATCGATGAAGGTTTTGGCTCATTAGACCCAAATACTTTGAACATTGCAATGGACGCATTAGAGCGTTTACACAATCAAGGTCGAAAAGTGGGCGTCATTTCTCATGTTCAGGAAATGACCGAGAGAATTCCGGTGCAAATAAAAGTTAGTAAAAAAGCTAGCGGTCGAAGTAAAGTAGAAATCGTCGGATTATAAAATTAGCAATTGGCGCTTCGACTGCAGTCATTGCAGAGTTAATAACAGCTTGACAAATAACAAAATAAATCACTTTACTAATTTATAATAATGATACTAATAATAGGAGCAGGCCTTTCTGGTCTAATCACAGCATACAGATTGAAACAGCAAGGTATTCCATTTAAAATTTTGGAAGCAAGATCTCGAATTGGCGGTCGAATTCTTACAACTTACGGAAAAGATGATTGTCCAACTGAAATGGGTGCGACTTGGTTCAATGGCGTCCATAAAAATCTTATACAATTGCTCGACGAACTCGAAATTAGTTATTTCGAACAATATATGACTGGCACAGCATTCTATCAAGCAGATCCAAATTTTCCAGCGAAATCCATCGAAATTCCGCAGCAAGATCCTAGTTATAGAATTGTAGGAGGAACTTCTGCGCTAATTAATGCGCTGTATGCAAAGCTAGAACCAAAGGATGTATTGCTAAACCAAAAAGTAAAACAAATAGTTTTCGAGAAAGATTCGGTTAAAGTCATTTCAAATCAAGTTTTTGAAGTCACTAGAATAGTTCTCGCACTTCCGCCAAAATTATGGGCGAAAAAAATTCAGTTTGAACCAACACTATCTTCTGAATTAATTGCCATTGCAAATGAAACTCAGACTTGGATGGAGGATTCAATTAAAGTTGCTCTGCGTTACGATAAACAGTTTTGGCAAGACAAAGGTCAGTCGGGAGCTTTCTTTAGTAATTCTGGGCCATTAACCGAGTTTTATGATCATTCAAATCAAGAAAGGAAGAAATTTTCACTCTGCGGATTTATGAGTACAGCTTATAAGAATTTAAGTGAAGAAGACAGAAAGTACAATGTTTTAACTCAACTTAAAAATACATTTGGAGCAGATGCGCTGAATTACATAGACTATCAAGAATGTATTTGGGGTCAAGAAGAAAATACTTTCGAAAAATCTGACTCACCACTTTTCCCACATCAAAATAACGGCCATCCAGTTTTTCGTAAAAGTTTTTTTGATGATAGATTATTTATTTCAAGTGCGGAATCTGCCAAAGAGTTTGCGGGATATATGGACGGCGCAGTTTTCGCGGGAAATCATACAGCTCAAAAAATTCTCGAAGTAATTTAAAATTTCAGATTTTATAAAACCACCAGCATGCTTTCAAATTTAAATTCACGATCTTATAGATTGTTGCTTTGAGTCTTCAATAATCAGAAAATTAACTTTAAAAAAAAGGAATTAATATGAAAGAATTACTTTTAAATGACGGAAATAATATTCCACTTGTCGGTTTTGGTACTTACAAATTACTTCACGAAGATGGCGTGAAATCTGTCATAGACGCGTTACAAAATGGATACCGACTAGTTGATACTGCAGCAATTTATGCAAATGAAGAGGCAGTAGGCAAAGGAATAAAAGAAAGTGGTGTTGATCGCAAAGACATTTGTGTTATCACTAAACTTTGGAGAGAAAATCTGGGCTACAATCAGGCAAAGCTTGCTTTTCAAGAATCACTTGATAAACTCGACTTAGAATATATAGATATGTATTTGATTCATTGGCCTGCAAATGCTAAAAATTATACCAATTGGCAAAAAGCTAATGCAGATGCTTGGCGAGCAATGGAAGAATTAAAAACAGATGGATTGATAAAGTCAATTGGAGTAAGCAATTTTTGGCCAGAGCATTTAGAAGCGTTGTTTCAAACTGCCAATATTATTCCGGCACTCAACCAGATTGAGTTTCATCCGGGTTATTGGCAGCAGGAAGTAGCGAATTACTGTAAGGAGAAAGAAATTGCAGTACAATCTTGGTCACCAATGGCAAGGGGTAAAGTATTTGGAAATGAAGTTTTAGAAAGACTCGCTGCAAAGCATCGTAAATCTGTTTCTCAAATCTGCCTTCGCTGGATTATTCAAAAAGATGTGATGGTGATTCCTAAATCAAGTAATCTGGATCGAATAAAAGAAAATATTGATTTGTTTGATTTCGAATTATCTAAAGATGAGGTGATGGAAATAGACAATCTACCAGAAATGGGTTTTAGTGGCGAATTACCAAATGTGTGGCCAGATCGAGCAGAATCACCTAATTTATAGTTTTGAATATAATTAATTTATAGTTTTAAATTTCAGTAGGTGAGTGGAATAAAATGCAAAAATTAAATAGATAGTTTTAAAACTTTAATTGTCGCTCGGCATAGTTTATGATTTGTAAGGGTGAAAATTCAAAATTTATTCTGAACTAATGAAAAAATCTAGTTATTATCTCCTTGCTACCGCTTCTATAGTTTCTATTGCGCTACTTGCAATGATTCGCCGCGATGTTCCAGTAGAAAAATTAAAAAAGAAATTCATCAATAAAAATTCCAAATTTATAAATATCGACGGAATGGATGTTCACTATACTGATGAAGGCGACGGCGCTCCTCTAGTGTTGTTGCACGGAGTTTCTGCCTCTCTAAATACGTGGGATGGCTGGGAAAAGAAACTCAATGGTGACTTCCGAATAATTCGTTTGGATTTGCCTGCTTTTGGCTTAACCGGACCGAATCCCAAAGGCGATTATTCCATAGATTTCTACGTAAATTTTATGAAATCGTTTCTTGAAAGATTGCAGGTTGAATCTTGCTTTATGGCGGGAAGCTCGCTCGGCGGCTATATTACATGGAATTTTGCCGCATCATATCCCCAAATGATCAAAAAGATGATTTTGCTTGACGCTGCAGGTTATCCGTTTGTTGCAGATACTACTCCGTTTATATTTAAAATTGCACAATCGCGAATTGCTCCTATAATCAAAGGTTTTACAACACGATATTTGGTTGGAAAAATTATAAATGATGTCTACGGTGATCGTTCAAAAGTAACTGCCGAAGTAATAGACAGATACTATTACTATGCACTTCGCGAGGGGAACAGGACCGCATTTTTATCTGTGGTTAAGAGACTTGATTTTAGTCAGTACCATAAACTCAAGACTCTCAAAACACCTGCATTAATTATGTGGGGAGATAAAGATAAATGGGTACGACCCGAATTAGGAAAGCGTTTTAATGAAGATTTACAACATTCTGAATTAATTATGTATCCTGGAGTTGGCCATATTCCTATGGAAGAAATTCCCGAGCAAACCGCTGAAGATGCCAGGAATTATCTCTTAAAAGACTTTGTCATATTTTCAGAAAACTTGAATTAGTGTTGATAAAAGAAATTTTTAAAAAAAAGCGACAGTATTATCGATACATTTGAGAAAACTGTTGCTCGAAATAATCAAAAAAAACTAGAAAAAGATTCCGTTCTTACTTCTACTACCGATTAAATTTACAAGCAACATTCAATAAATTTATTGTGTAAAATTTATTAGTAATACTGGCATTTTCATTTACGGCGTTTTCTCAGAATTTTGATGGAAAAGAGAAGTAAATCATTTACAGTATGGCAGCGGTGGATCAAAAGCTAGAGTTTGCCGGTGGCAACGAAAAACTGATTAGTTATATCAATTCACGATTAAAAGATGTTGGATGTGAATCTGCAAAATTGAAAAGAGTTGCACTTTTATTTGTTATCGAGAAGGATGGATCGCAAAGCGATATTCAAGTTCTAGATTCCCCAAATGACGCAACTAAAGATGCCGTAATAAAAATTCTAACAAGTTTGCCAAAACTCATATCTGGGAAATATAACTATAAAGACGTCAGAGTGATGTATTCGGTTTTACTAAAAGAGCAGAAGAAAATGCCCACAATTAAAGCAGTCAGATCGAAGTTAGATTAAACCTTTTTTTAAATAATTGCAATCGCAGCATCGCTTATCGGTATTTTTATTTTTAAGCTTTCGCCAAAAGACTTCAGCTCAGATCAAGTTATTTTTAAAGAGAGACAATTATTGAATTAATTCACGTAAAATAAGAAGGAAATCTATCTTCGGTTGAAGGTACATTGTCCAAATTTATTTGATGAGGTTTTTTCATGACCTTAAATCATCTGACTTTACTTCTAAACGAGGGCTTATTTGGACATTTTCTCTAATTCTAAATTATTTTTTTTTAATTTATTGCTCCTAAACTTTACACAAGCTGTTGTTTTAGTTAAATTGATATTTATTCGGAAGAATATTATGAGTCATTACTAATTATTCTATATTTGGTTTCTGCCATTTATAGAATTGTTAAATATTGAGAGAACTGCTTTGCCACTCTAATCTCTATTTAGATCATCCTAACACAATTTTACGATAATTCCAAATTATAAAAACAAAACCAATATGAAATCATTAATGAGCGCAGGACTTATGCTTCTTATATCGACAACGTTTTACGGTCAGGATGTAACTTTAAAAGCCGAAAAAAAGAATTACAAAATTGATGAAATCATTATTTTGATATTTGAAATCAAAGCGAAAGTTGATTCCGAAAGCACCTTAAGCGGCACAAATTTCACTCTGATAGATGGACCAAAAAAAAGACTGTCAACAACTAGCAAAGCTGGTGAGACATCTACAATATTCACCTCTACTTATCGAATTAAGGCTAATTCGCCAGGATTAGTTGAAATAATTTCACCCACTTTTAATTTTGACAGTCAAGCAAAGAGTGCAGGGAAATTCACATTCAAGGTTACAGAAGATAGACTAACTGACCTCGAAAAAGATGAGATTAATTTCAATGATTTTAAAGAAAACTCCGCCAAACAAAATGGATCTATGAGATATGTTTTATCAGATAATTTTGGATTTATCGAAAAATTTAATGGATCTGAGTGGGAGTTTACAAGACGACTTTCGCAAGAAGAGATCCAAAATCTTTCTAAAATATAAATTTAATTTGCTTAAAAATAATTCACTTTTTTTCCTTGCAAATGTACTATTTTGATAGCAGGCACAAGCGAAGAGCTTCGGCACTATGCATTTCTACTGATAAAAAGATAAAAAAAATTCGCTTTTAGCACCTATTTTTGCATCAATAGTCTTTGGATTTTTAAAATGTAATTTTAAGATTTTTAAGAATATAGCATCTCTTGAATTCAACATCGTAAATGAAATATCCTTTCATTACTTCTCCAGACCTTGTCTTAAAATTTCTTTTATACCTTCTATATGATCTGTGAATTCAGTCATTTGAGAGAGCACTTGGGCCATATTATTAGCATCACCGAACGCTTTCAATTTATTATTTTTCAAGAATGTTACTTTAATACTTTCCCAACGAGCCAATTCTTCGACGGTAATCATCTTAGTCATTTCTTTAAATTTCAAGAGATTTGCCTCGGCAGCATTTGTTAATGTTTGAGTTTCATTCTGATAATGAGAAAGCAGGACGGTTTCAATCTCCGCATCGTTCATCATCGGGACAATTTTGGATACCAACTTATTCATATCTCTATACGAACCTTGCAGTCTAAATGGCGGTTCCACTCGATACGAATCCTCCATGGCAGCCGAGGCTATGTAGGCAGAGTTTGCTTTGAGGACGACATTTCTAACCTTGATAACTTTGTCCAGTATTGCGATGTAAGCTTCAATATCTTGCTTAGAATGATTACCTTTTAGTTCATATCCATCTTTTTTACCAGTAGCAGCCATTTGAATTAAGGGATACAAATCTTCAGGATTTTTGCTTGCTAATTGTGTCAAAAGTGGGTGAGAGGTAAGCGAATTTTCTATCAAACTGAGCTCAAAAAGATCAGAGGTATTTCCAATAACATCGCCCAAATTATAAATATCTGCTCTGTTGGCAAGCATATCTGGAATCCTGAATTTCTCACCGGTTTCGGTATATGGATTTCCGGCCATTACAACACAAAACTTCTTAGATTTCATATCGTAAGTCTTTGCATTTCCGTTAAATACACCTTCCATTTTCCTAGTTCCATCAGCAAGTGAAATAAATTTTTGAAGAAATTCTGGATTGCAATGCTGAATATCATCGAGGTAAAGCATCACGTTATTTCCCATTTCCAAAGCCAAATTCAGTTTTTTCAACTCTTCTCTAGCTGCAGAATTTGTGGCAGATTCTGGATCTACAGATGTTATTTCGTGGCCAATTGCTGGTCCGTTTATTTTTACAAAAACCAATCCCAATCTATTGGCTAGGTATTCCATCAAAGTCGTTTTTCCGTAACCTGGAGGCGAAACTAGCAACAACATTCCCGAGCGATCTGTACGTCTATTTTCGCCAGCGCTTCCTAATTGCTTTGCCAAATTATCTCCAAATAATGGCAGATAAACTTGATCGATCAATTTATTTCTTACGAACGAAGTGAGCACTTTTGGCTCAAATTCGTGAAGTCGTAAATCTTCTTTTAATTGAATGGTAAGCTGGTGACGCTCATTTCTAAATTTTTCAAATTCAGGAACATCGACTGCAAAATAATTTTCTAATAAATTTATAAAACGGTGGTAGTTGAACAAGAATTTTCCATCTGTAATGGATGGATGTGAACCTGATAAACCGGTAATTTCGGCATCGGCAGTAACTGAAATTAGCTTTTCTTTACTTTCGTGTGGAAATAATAGAAGCGCAATTACTTCAAAAACATATTCTAGATCAGTCTCAACTTTAGAGTGGGAAACATAGGAAGTGACCCATTGCTTCGCTAGCTGCAATTTTGCTTCAAAATTACTCGCTTTCTCAATTCCGTTTTTGAATTTCAAATCTGTGTTCTTTTCCGCAATAATTTTCTCAAAATCTTCAACAAGCTGTTTTGCTTTCAAACTTGTTACAAAAACATTGTCTTGCATCAATTCCTGAAAAAGATAGGCTGAAATATTTTCTACATTTATGATAGCTTTTCGAACGAAATCAAATTCCTCTGAAAATGATTTAACTTCCTTTTGTAATTCTAATAATATATAATCAAACTGACTGCTATTTGGAAAAATATCCAAAACCTCTCCCGCAGACTTTATCTTTTGATTTAAAATATCGCGTTTTTCAACTTCCAAATTATACCAAAAAAATTGTGCGAAAGCTCTAGTTTTAGATTCAAAACGAAGCATTCCTAGTGCATTATGCTTCTCCAACAGATTTTTTAAAATTTCAAATGCATCTGCATCGTGAACACCTTTAATATATCCTTCAGAATAATTTTTTGAAGTTTCGTCAGCGACAACAGCGAGAAGTTCCTCATGTGTCATTGCAGTTAAAGAGGCTATAGAATAATTTTTAAAAATTTTATATGCTAAAAAAGAAGCTCGATAAATTTCATCATTTTCTGAAACTAAATCTTGATTCCAATATTTTTTTCCAGAATTTAGAATGTCATTTTTCAACGGTTGGTAGAAATCTGTTCCAGTCAGATGGTAATTTAATTTTCCGTCCCTAAAAACGATTGTCAAGTCAAGACTCTGTTTATTTACAGCAAATTTATGTGTACCTAATTTAATGATATTCTCGCCATCTTCGTACAATTCCTGCTTGTCTTTCAACTTTCGCATAGCGTCTTCCTTTGCCGATTTCAACTCGGTTTCAATTGACTCCGCTTTTCCAACATCTTCCAGATCGTGTAATTGCTTTACCAAGTCACGAAGTTTTGAAATCATTAAATCAGACGCGAAATAACCATTTATCTCCTCCGTAGAGTTAAACGACATCGCTTTTGTAGCAACGCTTTTCAAAATTCTTTTTGAAGCATTTTCGACCGCAATTGCTTTTTTATTTCGAGCTTCAATTAAGCTGTTTTTTTTGGTTTCGAAAGCGGTGTAGATTTCCTCACGCTTTTCTATAATCAACTCAGTAAAATCTTCATAATCTGCAAATCTAGCTTCTAGATCTTCTAATTGCACAGACATTTTGTTGAGCGATTCCGCAATCTTATCAGGTGTATTTGCACGATCAATAGCATTTACAATACTCTGATCAATAAGTTTCATTTGTGCTGCAAAATCGGCTTTCGCTTCTTGGCCACCAAGAGTGCTTAATTTATTTTTAATTTCTGCCTTTACTTTATTTAAAGTCGCGAAAATTAACGAAATGTTATTTATTATTTGAGTTGCGTGCGAGGTATCGTCAATCTTTAGGTTTGACACGATGTCAATAAGCATTTCTAGATCAGTTGTAATTTGATTGACTTCTTCCTCTAATTTTTTGCCTTCCGCTACTTTGGAGATGGCTGGAATTTCTGCTTGTTTTTCTTCTACTCTTGTATGATAAGGCTGTAAAGCTTTTTCGTCCAATAGAAATGAGACGCAATATTGCGAAATCCGTTCTGTTTGCTCAACAATTTCTTTTTCCAGAATTTGGATGAAAGATTCATCAACATACCGAATTTCTTTTAAACTTATTACCTCGCCACGAAGTGTGCGCAAATTGGCAAGATTGCTTACAAAGACGTCAATATTATCTAAGGGAGAAGATTTTATTTTACCAAAAAGTTTGTTGGCTTTATCCTCAATTTGCGTTACAATTTCCTTGGCGTGCAGGCGTAACTGAACAACTTTCTCAAATTCGTCAATGGCAGCGTTAGCAGTATTTTTAATTTCTAAAAGCGGAATATTTAATTCGAAAGTTTCCGTTCCATCAATCCAATAATAACCATCTAATATATTTTGCGAAAGCTTTGCTAGGTCAGCATATAATCCGGCATAATCGTCATTCTTGTTGAGAAGTGTGATTATTGAATTGGAATCAGCCATTGCTTTCACAATATCTTTATTTCCAATTTTATAAATAAAACTTTCTTTATGAACTGATGGAATAAGATCACCTTTTACGAAAGGAGTTTGCCAAATTTGAATTACGTGATTTTTAGTTTGCTCGTTTTCCGACTTAAAATAGCATAATTCGCCATTTCTCAAAATCGTAAATCCATTACAAATAATTGGAGTTTTTACTTCGTGCGATATTAAATTGTACGAAATCAAGACATATTGTCCGTATTTATCTTCGTAAAAAACGTACATAAAATCTTCTCCATTTGGTGAAGAAATCCGTTCTTGAAATAATAAATTATCAAGAGTATTTTCAAATATTTTATATTCTCCAGTTTGCAAATAATATCCGTTAGAAAATATTAATCCGTGGTTGTCTGGCAATAAAATTGCAGCATTTTTGATACTATCAATTTTTTGTACTTCTTGTAATTTTCGATTGTAAACAAAAAATCTTGGCTCTTCCTGAAAAGGCTTAATCTGCAAAGCAATTAGATTTCCGAGATCTGCATATTTATAATTGCCATCATCCAAAGTTTGGTCTGGAAATTCTACTTCTTCATCATAAATTCCTTTTCCAGAAGCCGTATTATCTTCGATTTTGATGGTTAGTGTTCCGCCTATAGTCTCAACAAAAACTTGATCGAGAATAGATATATGGGGAAATTTTCCATATTTCTGCATTTCGCGAGTCGTTTCTTGCCAGAGGAAATCGTGCTGCTTTGGAAATTTATATTCGTGATCACTGCGATTATCAACATATTCCAATTTGTCTTCCCTAATCAGCCATTTAAAAGTTTTTATGTCTGTTAGTCTATCGCTCAATTGGAAAACCATATGCAGATAATTTCCAGAAATAAAGAATTTTCTGAATTCGGTATCGCGGTAATATTTATAAAGATTTAAAAAGTCGAATAGAAATGTTTCGTCATTAATTAAATCAAAATTTTGAAGTTTAAATTCCTGATTTTCATATTTATAAATACTAAAAACATCTTCAATCTTTATTTCTGTCCTTAATCCAAAATAGACGTTGTACCCAAAAAGGCATAAATCGCCCACGCTAACAATATCACTAGAGATACAGTTATTCTCTGTTATGATTCGATTATTTGCGATTAATTTGGTCTCAATACTCCCGAAAACTTCCTTTCGCGCCTCATTAAGTAATTTTAATCTTTCAATTAAATCCTTTTTCTGAGCTTCTAATCGGCTTTGTATGATTTCGTAAGTTCCGCCTTCTAGTGCATTCATACTGTAAAAATCGTGGTGGTTAATATAAATAAGCCTGAAAAATTTTGATCAGACGTAAAATATCCTGCAAGAATTTGGAAATATTCTTGCAGGACGTAATGCTATTCTACTATCCCAATTTCTTATTGGTCAAGCCAAGATTCTTGGCCATTGACATTAAATTGGAAAATAATCCTTGTTCGTCATCATCGTTGCTTCGTCTTTGCAATTCTATCAAAAGACCAGAAATAGTTAGGTTTTTAATGTCTTCAGATGAAATTCCGTATTTGTCAGCAAATCCTTTGATTCTTTCCATTAGATTTCCGCTGTCAATCGTTCCGTCGCCAAGAATTGCTTCTTTGATTTCGGTGATGTTTTCAGAACTATTTACCAATCTATCAAAACCTTTGGCCCTTGTAATCTGACCAACAATTTGTTCAAAAAACATCGTTTCTCCACCAACGATATCGATTTTCGCAGCTTTCAATGCTTCACCAATTACGCTAGCTTGAGCGTCTGCGATATCTTTTTGAATATTGATGTGTGCCAAGTCAACCTGAAGTTCTTTATTAAGACGCAGTTTGAATTCTTCGTGCTCTTTTCCAACACCGTCAAGTTTCTTCATTGCATTGGCTTTCTCTTCGATTCCTGTAGCTTCTGCTAATGCTTTCTCGCGTATAACGCTAGCTTCTGCAAATCCTAACTCTTTACTAGCTTCGGCTTTTGCCTTCATTCCTACTGCTTCGGCAAGAGCCATTTTTTCAACAACAACAGCATCTACAATTCCTTGACGCTCGTTTGCATCCGCTTTTGCGTGCATCACTTGTGCTTCAGAAAGACCAACTGTTGCATCTTCTTTTGCTTTTGCTTCCGCTAAAATTTTTCTGGCTTGTGCTTCTTTTTCACTAGCAATCATTTGTGCTTCGGCATCAATATTAATTTCCTCCGCTTTTTGTTTTGCAGCTTCTTTTTCAGCTTCGGCAGCTCTAATTCTCTTGATATAAAGTTCCTCACTCGATTTTTCGGCAAGTGTAATTGCAACTTTCTTCTCTCTATCTGCCGTTTTAAAAGCTTCGATATCTTTCATATTTTCTTGCTCCTGAACAACTCCTTTTTCTAGAATAACTCGATCTCGAATTACATCCTGAATATTTTTGCGTTCAATTTCAACAGCTTTGTCTTTTTCAATTTGAGCCAATGTTACAATTCTCTCACGTTCTGTTTGCTCCAAGGCGCGATCTTTCTCTACTCTCTCAGTTTCTACAGCTTCGGTGCGTTCTTTATTTTTTAAAGCAACAATTACAAGTCTATCTTTATTTTCTTCGGCAACAGCTACTTTCTCGGAAGTATTGATACGAGCAGTTTCAGATTTCAAACGTTCCTCTTCATAGACTTTCAAGATTTCGGCTTCTTCACGAGATTTGATATTTGCAATTTCTCGTTTTTGCTGTTCTTCTTTTTCTGCAAGTTGTCTGTCTAAAGCCAAAATTGCTTCTCTAGCTTCTACATCTTGCTTGCGAATCGTTTTCTCTTCGTCTCTGCGAATTAAATTCGATTTGATATTTTGAGCCGCAGTCAATTCGATAATCTTTTTGATACCTTCAGAATCCAAAATATTATCAGTTTTTAAGTGTACGAGAGGAGTTTGTTCTAAATCGTCAATTGCACAATCGTCAAGAATGTATCCATTTAGATCAGTTCCGATGATAGAGATAATTTCAGCACGGAATTCACTTCTAGCTTCATAGAGTTCAATGAAATCAAATTTCTTTCCAACGGTCTTTAATGCTTCAGAAAATTTAGCGTCAAAAAGAGTTCGAAGCACTTCTAAGTCCGAAGCTCTTTCACAGCCAATTGTCTGTGCTACATTAATAATATCGGTGGTAGATTTATTAATTTTAATAAAGAAAGTAACTTTGATATCTGCTCTAATATTGTCTTTACAAATTAGACCATTCACGCCAGTACGCTCAACATCTAATCTCTTTACCGAAATATCCATAATTTCCATTTTGTGCAAAACGGGAACTACAAGTCCAGCATTGTAAAAAACTTTTGTGCCGCCGGCTCCAGTTCTTACAATTACCTTTCCTTGAATTATCTTTTTGTACATTGAAATAATCCAGACAAGAAGTCCGACAATGACCACAATTATGGCAATCATGGTAATAAGTAAAGAGTTTTCTAACATGTTTTTGGTTGAATTAATTTAGTTTGAATTGGGATTTATGTAATTATGAGGTTTTAGATAGCGCAAAGTAGCTTGATTCTTGAAATGGATTGCATATATCAATAGTCAAATGTTTCTACGAGGAAGTATTTTTTATCGGCACTTTCAGAAACAATAACCGCTTCTTGACCAGCATTTAATTGCTCGTCGGTGTTGCTTCTAGCAGACAATCGGATTGGATCACCATTTACCGAAAGTTGAATCTGTCCAGTTTTTAGATTACTTAATGTTGAAAAAACCACACATCGTCTGCCAAGGAAATCAATATCTGGTTCTCCTTTATGATTTAATTGGGTATAGCAGTAGGCGAGCGGCTTGCTGAAAATTTTGACTATGAATAAGCTTAGAATAAAATTCGGAATCATTAATAAAAGACCTAATCCTATACTTTCGATGCCTAGATAATACAGCACATTTATTCCGATGAACCACATAGTAAAAAAGATAATGGTTAGAATAAACATCAAAGGCAATTCGTCAAAGTTGAAGAATTCCAAGATTTTCATAAAACCACTTGCTTCCGGAGTTTCCGTTCGGTCTGGCAAATCGGGTGAATTACTATCGAGGTTTGTGTCCATATCTGCCGCATCAAAGTCGATACTAAACAAATCTGGATCGAGTCCCGCAACAATTACCGCTACCCAATACAACAACATTACAATGCACATGATGCTGAAGAAAGCCATAACCGGCGAAAAGGACATTTCTAAAAGTTCTTTCATGAGACCTATATTATTCTTTAGAGTCGCTTATTCCCATTTGTTCTTTTAGTTTCTCTAGTTCGCTCGTAGCTTTGGTTTGAGAGACATTTATTGCTTTGTCAATTTCGTCGTCAACTGATTTCGAATTGTTGGCAATATCTCCATACGCTTCCGCTAAAGCTTCTTCTTGAGCAACTTTCTCTTTCATTCTTTCAAGTAAGGCAACTGTACCGTTGCTATCAATTTGAGCCATTTGTTTGTTCAAACTCTTAGTCGCATCGGCTACCTTAACTCTAGAGCGTAAAATCTTTAGCTCATTTTCCCACTTGGAAATATTTTGCTTGATAGTTTGCACATTCGATTCCATCTGAGAAACATTCAGATCAAACTTTTCTTTATCAGCGGTAGCACGATTTTGTCCAGCAAGTGCTTCTTCCTTTTTAATTAAAGCTTCGGTCGCAAGACGATCTGCCTCGGAATTTTCAAGACTACCTGATTGAGCTTTTTTAAGAATTAGCATCGCTTTTTCGTTATAGTCTTCGCCTTTGTTTGCATATTCTTGCACCTCGTTTTTTGAACGGATGCTCATTGCTTTAACTTGCGCTAAAGCTTCGAGGCTTTTGTCTAAATCAAGTTTCATATCGCGAATTCCCTGCTCAGTCATTTTGATAGGATCTTCGATTCCATCTATTGCCGAATGTACTTCTGCTTGTCCTATTTTGAATAATCTTTTTAAAAATTCCATAATTAGCTGTTTTTTGAAAAATTAATAATTTGATCTGAATACTCGCTTAATAATACACTTAGTGAATTTAAGGTTGCTTCAAATTCATTCTGATCTAGATTATCGATTTGAAGGGAATCCCTAAAGATCACTTTCTTACCAGAATCATCTAAGACAAATGCGCCATGAATGATGTCGCGATTTTTTTGTAATAATGATTTGTAAACGTAATTTCCTTCTTCTTTAATTTCGAAAATAAACTGTTCAAATATTACTATTGGAGAGGCTACGCAAATAATCAAATGAAAAATACCTTCAGATTCGTTGCTGACAATGAAAATTCCTTCCTTTTGGTTCTCGTGTTTAATCTCCAACTGCATATTTTGCAGAAAACCTCTTATAATCGCGTAATAATCTTTCATATACTATAAAATTATGATTTGATAAAAATCGGTTAATTATAAACATTAACAAGCATAATTTCAATTATTTTTTAACAAACTTTTAAAGAAATTTTACTCAGTGCTAAAACGCTTGGTAATATTTTACTATCTTTACTAAATGTATTAGTCAAATATACAAAAGAATTTTAACAATGCAAATAAAATTAGCAAAATGCTACTAATGTTTGGAAAGAATTTAAAAAAGATACGAAGCGTCAAAGGAATGAGTCAGCAAGAATTTGCGGATATCTTTGATTTGAAGCGTGGTACGCTCGGTGCGTATGAAGAAGGCAGAAGTAATCCGAAGCTGGAAACGGTTATTAAGATTGCTAATCATTTTAGCATTGGCCTTGAGGAATTGTTAGTTTCGGAACTTACGGTGAATAAACTTCTTAATTTCAACGAGCGTCTGACAGTTGAAAATGATTCTTACAACAGAATTGAATTCGACGGAATTCCATGTGTAATGCCGGCAGATAAATATGATTTTATTAAAAAGTATGTGTCAGGAGCTGATTTGGAAAAACTTTCTAAAATTAAGCTTCCCTATATAAATAGTGAAGACCGAATTGCATTTGCAGTTGACGATCTGGCGATGACTGGTGGTCCGCTGGAATTTTTCCCGAAAGACATTATAGTAGGAGCTAGGTCTATTCCAGCGTCAATTGATGATAAAAGCTTGGTTGTTGTACTCACAAAGGCCGAATTATTGTTTAGACGGTTTTTTACAGTAGAAGGTAATTTTATATTGAAAGCCGATCATCACGGAGTTGAAGATTTAGTGCTCACTTCCGTAGATATTATTAGCATTTGGAAAATTGAGCATATCTTCAATTTCGGAATTCATGCAAAAGAGATTTTATATGAAAATCGTTTTGCAGTACTCGAGCAGAGTATCGAGGCTTTGCAAAATAGGAGTGGGGAATAGTTTCTTTACTTTCTTGATATTTATATGATACCAAACATCTTAAAAAATGTTAGCGATTATCCTATTTATATTAATAATTACTACATTCAACTTAGCTCCAGAGTTGACTTTAAATAAAATTTTCGTAAAGCCGAAAATTATCAGTTATCAATTTGCACCCATCTTAATGATGCAAAACTTTAGTAGTTGCAAATATAAAAATAATATTCATTTTCGTGAAGCTGAAGTATCACGCAATACTAAAATGCAATATTTTTTTTACTTTTTAAACATATAATTGGCTGCAATACTATTTTGTAACTCCTTACCAAATTTTATGTTTTCCAAAGTTAAAAAATCGCCTTTTTGCTTGATGTCTTGAATGCAATAATTATTTTCGCTTTATTACCTGGTTTTTCGATTGGAAATCTTTCGGCGAAAGCCTATTTTTTCAATTTTGTGAAATAGATTATTTGTAATGAATTTTCTACGTACCATAGCATCATTCTTTAAAAATTTCATTTATTTTCCGCAGTACAGTTTGAAATGACGAAAGATTATTGTCCAATTTTTGTCGGAGTACTTTGTTTTTAATTTCCTTTTCGGTTTGAAGCACTTCGCATACAAATTCAAAATGTCCAATAATATTATCTGCTTTCCTGCGGGAGCCTCTCAGTTTCCAAGCCTTCTGATAGGAATTAATCATATAAGCAATCAATTTTTCTGTCTTGCTCGGATCTTCTTCGAAATTAAAGAGCTCATATCCTTCAAAACCAGCGTCAGTAACTAAATTCCAAAAGTTTGGTTCTTTTGAAGTGAGGCCTTTTAATTCGATTTTTGCCTCTTTTATAATCGTATTGATATCTTCTACGTTGAGAATTTCTTTTGATTTGGCAACTCCATAAAATTCCAAAATTTCCTCCATTGATAACCAGTTTATCAAGGCAAAATAATCGTGCGTTCCAGTAACTTTATCTTGTTGGTATGAATTTCTGTAGCAATCCCTAGCTTTTTTTAGAGCAGTTATTTTATCTGAAATAGTGTTGACAAGTAAAGCCTTTCTTTTATAATTTCCTGCTTGTAGAGCCCAAGTAAATTTACTCTCGTGTATACTTGAAAGAATGTCTGCGATATGCTCCGATTCTTTGATTGATGCGTTAATTACTTTTTGAGGCATGTTGCTCTGTTTCTTAATAATTGCAGTTTTCATCAAGAGATTGGACAAGTTTCTAAGACCAATTATTGAATAATCATCTTTATCACAATTTGAATAAAGTTTTAAATATTCAATTGCTGTATCATATTGCCCCAATTCATAAAAAGTATTTCCTAGCGCTTGTGATATTTCAGAATTTTTAAGCCATTCTGCAGGAAGATGATTAATAATTTCGTTTAGTTTTGACGCTAGGATCTCTAATTCACGACTCGATTTAATATCAGAACTGCTTTGGATATTTAGAATATCGACCAATGCTTCTTTATAATAAACGTATTCATTAAAAGCTCTTATCGTTTTGTTATTAGTAGCTCGCAATTCATACCACGGACTTCCGTAGCATTGATAAGCGCCCCAAGTATTAGTATCGCTATATTTGTTAAAAGTGTCTTCTCTAGCTAATTTGGTTGCTTCACCAAATGGAATTCCCTCCAACATCGTTGTATAGAGTTGATCGGCGAAATTCTCTGCCGCCTTGTCATCAACGGCCCATCCGGCGACCACGATTGCCTTTACACCTTTTTCTATAAAAGCGACGCCGATATTTGCAGCTAACTTATTAAGATTCTCGTTATAGATAGTTGCTTCACCAATTGCGCCTGAAAAGCAGCAATTAATAAATACAAACTCCGGCATTTTTTCCAGCAAACCTATTTCCAGCGATGAAAGGACAATTCCATTACTCAATACAACGCCTGAATTTTCAGGATGTTTGTCGTTTATAATTCCGTGACCGGAAATATGCATCACTCGATAGTCATTATTAAATAGTTTAATCATCACTTCTTCCCCTTCTTGCTCATAAGATGTAACAACGTCGAATCCTTTGTCTTTTAATTTGTTCTCGGCAAGTTTCGCTTCCGCAAGTGCTCCCGGTAGTTTTGCAAATCCAGTAGGAACTTTTGGATTACCTACCACAAAAGCGCAGTCTCCCAATGTGTACTTCACATTTTCGGAATTATAGACGGCCAATTGACGAATCATTCCGCTTTCTGTAGAAATAGGTTTCTTGTTCGCGAGAGAAGGATTGTAAATTAATTCCCAAGGATATGAAGCGGTAGATTCATCTAACATTAAAATCATATCTCTCTTATCTGTCGCGAAATCTCTGAACTCTGGTGGAATTATCAGGAAAAATAGTGTTTTAGAAATGCTGCTTCCATCTCTAGAATTTGTAACAATTGATGAGAGTAGTTTTTCAATGAGCTTTCTTTGGGTTGGCAATATTCGAACTTCAGATCTTGCCTTGTCCGTAATAGATACAAATTTTAGAGGATTTATTTCTTCATTGTCAATAATCTCTTCGGTAATTTGTAGTCTGAACCACCATTTGGCAGTATCTAAGTCGGAAATTTTCAATCTTTTTCCTGAAACTTCATTTATAATAGGGTATGAAAGTGAAAAATCATCGTAGTGTTCTGTTCTGATCAACCTATTCAAAATTTGGGCAGCAGATATAGCCCTATCTTCATACATTTCTACAAATTCAATTTCTGAAATTTGCTGAATGCAACTCGTTTTTAATTGTTTTATCTGCTTGTTTGCCAACTTTACACCTTGAAGTAAAGATTTAATTGAGTCATCTAAAGTAAGTCCAGCGTATCCACTTCCAATCAGTAATGTTGACACTCCAACCACTTTCAATTCATCTGTCAGACAAGAATTTCTATGTTGTTCAATCTGTTTCATCACAAGAGAAATTAAACTATCGGCAAATGATTTTTCTAAACTTCCTTTGGATAAGGCACCGGCTTGACCTAGTCCAACAATAATTGCACCTTTAAAATAGCCATCGTCATTGTTTAAGATTACCAATGAAGTCTGTGCATTTCCTGGGTAGGTGCCAGCATTGTAGTAATCGGACAACATTCCCTCCATGTATTTATCAACGACACTTTCGGCACTAACGAGTCCATCGTCTTTGAGGTGGCCAACCGCAACTGGAAATTTTGCAAATCCTAAATCGCCGTGAGTTAATGTAATTTTGACAGGAGGTAATTTTTTATCGGATTCTGATTCTATGGCAATATCAAATAGTTTTTCTTCTAGTTCCAAAGTGTTCGAAACCAATGTTGGTTCAGTTTCAATAATTTCAAAAAATTCCTCTACACCTCTTGAAACTGGAGCAAACTGACTTAGTTTATCCGTCTTTCCAGAATTTAAAATTTCAATCATTGCATCAAAATACTGCGGCGTATTACACATTTCGCCGTGAGTAGCACCCATATACCATGTTTTTGACTTTAATTCTTTTGTTATTCCCGAATCCCAAGTCACCCGGCCGTCGCCATTAGTAGTACCAATAATGGTAAAGCGCTTTTCGCTGGAATCGGCATTTTCGATAAGTTTTACAGGAGTAGAATCATCTTTACCGGCTATGTAAAATATATTTTGTCCTTGGATTGGATCATCTTTGAATTTGTTACGAGTTTCGAGCGCTTTTTTTAATCTTGCTATGGCTGGTCTAGCGAATTTCGAATCATATCTAAGTAATTTTTCGTAAAAATCATCTCCAAAATAATCTATGGTATTCCCATCTGAATCTATGTCTGAATTTTCTGGTAATAAATCTAGAATTCCGGGAAAATCCATTACAATCTGCAGCAATTCTTTTTGAGAATTTGTCATATCCAAATTATGCAAAATTCTGAAAAACTTATCCTCGCGCATCATGATTTGTGTAATAGCGTGAGATCCTCTCAAAGGTGATCCCAGAAGTAATACTCTTGAATTTTGTCTATTGACTAAATCGTCCCAAATTCCTGTTCCGGTTGTATTCCGATAGTTATTGTACATCGCATGAGTTACTAGTCCGCCTAGAGAGTGCGCAACTATATGAATAGGTGTTGTGGTTGTAGCCAGTAAATTTTTTACTTCAAGTGCCAGCAAATCGGCTGCAGTTTCTACTGACTTTCTCCAATCATACGGAAACGGTACTACATTATAGGACTGTGACATGGAACGCACAAACTTTTTATAAGCACTACCCATCAAATCATAAGGTTGCACATTAGGATTATCGATTTCCAAGTCACTCATAGCGCCACGTGCGATGCCTGGTAAGTTTGCCCAAGCTCTTCTGCCATTCGCCATTAATTTTGAGCCCATTATCCCTGGTACAAGAATAATTGTAGGAAGATTTCGAATTGTAGCGCGGTTCACGATAAAATCCATAACACCATCTGTATCTTGGTGCTCGTCAATTTTTGAAAAGCCTAGCAATTCAGTTGCTTTACCCTGTAGACCAATAAGAATGGCTTTCTGAGTTTGTGGATTTGAAAAATATTTGAAATGATTTACGGTTTCATTTTGGTGAAAGAATACGTAAGTAGAACTTCTTCTAATTCCTTGATGCATCGCTCTCGAATGCACAACAAAATCATTATTTTCAAAGAAGTACAAATCGATCAGACGAGTTTGAATAACTTTCATTAAGCCACCCTTTGCAATACTATCTCCCTCAATTACAATTAATTCTGAATTAATTATTTTATTTCTATTATTCAATACTTTTATTAAAGGCGAGGAGGGATCCATTGCCTCTAATCCTGGCACAATGTCGTGGTCTGATTTTAGTTTAACAAAAGCTACAAGAAATTCTTTTAGATAAATATAAATAGGATTTCCTACTAGGAATGGAACTAAACCAATAAGGTTCAACATAATATTCAGATAAATATTTACCCTTTTCGAAGCCAAGAGCGTTCCGGCAGCAGGACAAGCAACCCTAACAAATCTTTCGACCGAGATGTTTTTCTCAATAAATAATCGGTTTAACGACAACATATTTTCGATATCTTCTTTTCGGTCAAGATCTTCAAATACCGCAATTTCTTGATCTGTAAATCCTGTTTTGGCGAGAGTATTTCCTTGCGCTAGAATTTCTCCTACTAATCCTCCTCTTGAGCATGAAAGAAGATGAACGACAGCATTAACTGGTAATAATTTCAAAACCATTATAGCATTTTCAAATGGACTTTTGGTTAAAGTTCTATGCTCAACACCGTACACATTATCTCCGTAATTTTCTTTAATTTCTTTCCATACAGTCCGATCACCTTCTGTGTTGAAACCACCAAAAGTCCCAAAAACATTTGACCCAGTTCCGTGTAATAGTAGAAGGATAGGCTCAGTAGTTTTTGGAATTGCGGACATCCAAGAATTGTCTGGAATTATTTCGAGTGGTGCGACACATTTATAAAGACCTTCTATGGGAACCATTTTACTATCGAATCGTAAAGCTAGTTGTGTAAGTGATAACTTTGCAACTTCGGTATTTAAACCAAAAATTTTAATTCTTTTAAAAAGTTTGCCAAGACCCAAACCTCTCTCAGTAGTTTGAAATTCAATTAAATCGTTGAGGACGATGATTTCATTTATATCTTCAAGACCGCGCATTTTCCGGATGGGTTCTTTTTTTTCGAGAAGGATTTCGAGCGTAGTGATTTCGATATAATCATCTTCTCCATGAAGTTCAATTGGGTCATTCTTGGCAACTCCGTCTAGTTCTATCAACCCGTCTGCTGCTCGAAAAGAATGGAGATCCACATCGTGAATAACTTCTATATCATCACTTATTGTTGCTGTGCTTATGGAGTTAAGCGAGCCGTATACAATTATTTTCATAGCAAGTTGGGTGTTGATTAATGTATACAATTTAAGAAAAAAAACTTTTACTTTGTAAATTTCATCCAACTTATTCTACTCATACTGAATAGGATACAGATATAGTGCGCTGTTAAATAATATCGTATTGTAGATTTGGAAATAATGCTTAAATTTTTCAAAAAGCACCGAGATTATTATTGTACTTGTCGCAGTTTTATATGCTTGATAACATTATGGCTTCGAAAGTGGTAAAATAGCCTTTTTGCGAGTGGTCAATTAAACGACAATTTGTCTTAATTTAACGGAATTGTTTCTTGAGTTGAAGTCTTTTGGCGAAAGCCTCAAAAAAAAATTAGTGATTAGTAAGAGTATTTTTATAAAGGTTTAACTTACATATAACAAACTTAATTTTTTTAAAATCAACATTTTAGCTATCTTAGAGTTCTAGTGGAAGTAGATAACTTGAATGCATATTTCTTTACAATCTACTAATATTTAATGACCAAACATTTTAAAGGGAAGGTATCCGAAAATTCTAAAGAGTAGGAGTAAAAAACTTTTTCACAAAAAATAGCTATGACATTATTAGAGCAATTGCAAAAACTTGCAACAGAAAAAAATTCTCCTTGTGTTACCATTTCGTTGAATACGCACCGAACCCATCCTGACAATAAACAGGATGAAATTATGCTAAAAAACTTACTGGAGGAAGCAAAAGAAAGAGTTTTGAAAGAATTTGATAAGAGAGAAGTTGCAAATCTTCTTGAAAATATTGAGAGCGTGCAGTCTGAAATAGATGTAAATCATAATTTGGATAGCTTACATCTTTTCCTATCAAACGACACAAAAGAAATTGTAAAATCTGGATGGCCGACTAATAATCAAGGTGTTCAGATGTCTGAAACTTTTGCGGTTCGATCATTGATAAAAACATACGTTAGAAGCGAAAATTACCTAGTTATGGTGCTTTCGCAGAATGGTGTTCACCTTTATCAAGCTGCAAATGATTCGATACTGAAAGAGATTAAAAATGACGATTTTCCATTTGGTGAAAACCGACATAGTAATAAGAATCCTGTGAAAATGAGTGATGCTGAATATCAGGATAATCTAGTGAAAGAATATTTGAATGAGGTGGATAAAGCCTTGGTAAAAGTACACAATGAAACGAACTTAAAATGTGTAGTTATTACCGAAAGCGATAACTGGAGTAAACTTCAAGAAGTAGCAGATATGCCCTCTGTCTATATAGGTCACGATGTGCTTGATAGTAATAATACAAAAACACATCAGATTGTAAAACAGTCATGGGCTATTGTGGAAGAGCATCAAAAAAGTATAAGAGCAACGGCGATTTCAGAAATGCGAGAAGCAGTTGCAAATGGCAAAGTCCTTACAGATTTGCAAGAAATTTACCAAGCGGCAATTGATGGACGCGGAGATATTCTTCTTGTAAATCAAGAATTCCGACAAGCAGTTGTAATGAATGACGAAAGAACTTTTACAATGGTAGATGATGTTACGACCCAAAATGCGATTGATGATATTACTAGTAATATTGCTTGGGAAGTGTTGTCTAAAAAAGGTACTGTCCACTTTACAGCTCAAGAAGAGCTAGATGATTTAGGAAAAATTGTCCTGAAAACAAGATACTAAATTTTAGTGATTGATATTTTACGATAGACTTTTGCGTTTATCGCATTTTTGCAAACCTCATAAATAATTGAATATTTATGAGGTTTTTTTGTGGCGTAGATTTAAAACTTTGGGCTATGTGCGGCATATATGACTTCATACTGCTATGGTA
>CBDUDY010000005.1:0-28867 GCA_965366055.1 uncultured bacterium | reverse complement strand
TTAGAAAACGGAATAAACAAAGAATTTAAAGCCCATTTCTCATTAAAACGATAAGCCCCATGAATTTTAAAAAGAGGTATTTAGTATTAGTATTATTATTGTCACAGTTGTCATTCGCTCAAGAAGGAATCGCTGTATATTCAGATTATCTTACTGATAATTATTATTTAATTCACCCCTCAATGGCAGGTGCAGCAAACTGTGCTAAAATTAGAGGTACAGCAAGACAGCAATGGTTTGGGACTGATGATGCACCGGCTTTGCAGACACTAAGTTTTAATGGAAGAATCGGAGAGCGCTCAGGAATGGGAGTAATCTTATTTAATGATAGAAATGGTTACCATTCACAAAAAGGTGCGAAAATAACCTACGCGCACCACATTATGTTTTCTCGTGATATGGTAGACTTAAATCAATTATCTTTTGGTATGAGCGCAGGTCTTGTACAAAGTCAATTAGATGAAACAGATTTTCTTGCATCAGGACAATTTGATCCAAATGTAGATGGAACAATTGTGCAAAAAGATTCTTACTTTAATGTCGATGTTGGTGCATCTTACAATTACTTAGATTTCTATGCACACGTAACAGTAAAAAATGTTCTTGCTAACAAAAGAGAACTTTATAGCGATATAGAAAGCGACAATCTTAGAAAATTCTTAATAAGCGCTGGATATGTTTTTGGAACTTCTGAAACTTTAACTTTCGAACCTTCTGTGCTTTTTCAAGCAGTAAGTGAAACTCAAGAGAAAACAATCGACTTGAACATGAAAGTTTACAAGGAACTTAATTTCGGTAAGCTATGGGGTGGTATTTCATACAGAAGGAGTTTGGATGGAGCACAATTTGTAGATGGGAATGGTATTTCTGACCAGAAACTTCAATATATTACACCGATTATTGGTGTAAATTACAAACAGTTTATGTTTGCTTACACATACTCAGCATTGCTAGGAAATGTAAAATTTGATAATGGAGGTTTTCACCAAATTACTCTTGGTATAGATTTATTCTGCCAACAGGATAAGTACGACTGTCATTGTCCAGCGATTAACTAAAACGTTTTAATTTTTTATAATCAAGTCCCGAACTTAATTGCTCGGGACTTCTTATTTATATCATATATGATAATCAAATCAATTAAGGGCATAAGCCCAAGTATTCCAGAAGACTGCTTTATTGCAGAAAATGCTACAATTATAGGCGATGTTACCTTCGGGAAGGAGTGCAGCGTTTGGTATAATGCAGTTGTAAGAGGAGACGTGAATTCAATTACTATTGGCAATAAAGTCAACATTCAAGATGGAGCCGTAATTCACTGCACTTATCAGAAACATGCTACTGTACTCGGTAATAATGTATCAATTGGACATAATGCCATCGTTCACGGTTGCATTGTGCAAGACAATGTATTGATAGGTATGGGTGCGATAGTAATGGATAATTGTATAATTGAGTCAAATTCTATCATTGCCGCGGGTGCAGTTGTCACTCAAAATACCGTTGTAGAGGCTGGAAGTATTTATGCAGGTGTACCGGCTGTAAAGGTTAAAGACATAGATAAGTCGGCTTTTGCGGGCGAGATTGAGCGCATTGCCAATAATTACCTAATGTACTCTAGCTGGCAGAAAGAGTAGGTTAGAACTCTTTAAAATGGATATTGCTGTTGTCTTGTAAAAGTTGTGACATAACAGTAGTATCCGAATTGGAATAGAATGTAGATGTTCCTTTTTTACCTTCGTTAAGACCATCAAATTCTGAGAGTAGCTTCTGAGTTTGCTTAGCAACAGCAGCACCTGAATCTATAATGGTGACTGTCTCTGGAAGTATTTTCTTAATCTGTGGAATCAAGAAGGGGTAGTGCGTACAGCCTAATACTAAATAATCAATATTACGTTCAATCATAGGTTGAAGGTAGGCGTGAAGCAATAGTGTCATCTCTTCAGATTCCATGTGGCCACCCTCAATTAGATTAACCAATCCTAGCCCAACTTGTTCGATGATTTTGGTGTCTTTATATTCAGCAACTCTCTTGGCAAATAGTTCACTTGACAAGGTTCCCTGCGTCGCTAAGATGCCAATAATTTGATTTGTAGATTTGCGAACTGCGGGCTTCAATGCTGGCTCAATTCCTATAAATGGAATATCATAGGTAGCTCTAAGTTCTTTGATAGCATTAGTGGTTGCAGTATTGCAAGCGACAATTATGACTTTGCAACCCATCGACATTAGAAGTTCGGTATTTTTTGAGCTTAGCGCTAATATGTCATCTTTACTCTTCTGACCGTAAGGTGCGTTGCTACTGTCAGCTAGATAGATTGTGTCTTCGCCTGGTAGTAAATCTCGAACATCTTTCCAAATAGATAGTCCACCGACGCCGGAATCAAAAAAACCTATAGGTTGTGATTTAATCATAAAAACAAATGTAAAAAAAAACTGCTCAATATTGATTGAACAGTTTAGATATAAATATGCGGATATTCTACTAGAATCCTAAATCTTTTTTTACGTCTGCAGTTAAGTTTGGACCATCTGCTAGAAGTAATTCAGAACCATTTAGAACATACTGATATCCTTTAGCTTTACCAACTTTTTGAATAGAAGCTCTTACTTTGTCAATAATTGGTTTAGTGATATCTTGTTCTTTTGTTTGCAATTCTTTTTGTGCATTGTCACGGTAGTCAACAATTCTTTTTTGCATGTCTTGAACTTCTCTTGCACGTTCCTCGTTTACTTTGTCAGTTTGAGTAGTAGCTTCCTGATCGTATTTTTTGATCTTCGCTTGGTACTCCTCTAGCATTACTTTGTATTCTGCATCGTAGGTTTCGCCAAGTTTGTCTAGTTGCTTTTTAGCGTCTAGCATTGCAGGCATTTTTGTCATAATTTCACTAACGTCTACGTGTGCAGTTTTTGCTTGTGCCGATACTGTTTGACTTGCGCCTAGTACAAAAACGGCAGCTATTAGTAAAGATTTAATTTGTTTCATCATGTTTAAAAAGTATTAGTAATTTATTGTTTATTTAGTGTTCAATTTTTCGTCTCTTAATTTCTTGGCATCTTCGCGATCTTTTAAAATCTTTGCTTTTCTATCTTCTAGAGCTTGTTTTCTTTCTTCAAGGATCCTTGCTCTTTCTATAGCTGCAGCTGCTCTTGGATCTGCTGCTTCTGCTTTATTTTCAACTTGCTCTTCCGCCGGATTTACTGAATTATCTTTCGATGTCTTTATTTTATCAGCTTCAACGGCAGTAGAATTAGATTCTGTTTTGTTCTCTTCAATATATGTGCCATTCTTTTTAGCTTCACGCTCTTCTAAGAGTTTTGCACGCTTTTCGTCATACAATCTCTTTTTCTCTGCAGCAACATCTTTTCTATCTTGAATCAATTTTTCACGAGCTGTTTTTCTGTCATCAAGTACTTTTTGTCTTTCGGCAAGAGCAGGATTGTCATCCACCATATCTTCTTTAGCTTCTTTTGCCTCTTCCTCTTTCAACTGTTTTTTCGTAAGTTGATTTCTCTTAGAAGCCCTTGTTAATGAGCGAACTACTTGGTCGCTAATATCATGGCGCTTTGCGGCAAATAATATTGTTAGATCTGATGATTTGTCAAATATAAAATCATATTTCTTTGCTTCAGATATGTCTTGAACTGCAGTAAAAACCTGGTCTTGAATTGGTTTTACTAGAACAGATTTCTGAACTATCATATCACCGTTCGGACCAAATCTTTTATGTTGATAATCTAGAAGTGCAGTTTCTTGAAAGCGAATTTCTTCTTCTCTCTCCTCAATTAATTCCTTTGTAAGAAGTACTTTTTCTGCTTTTAGAGCATCTTTTAATTTTGAAACCTCATTTCTCTTTACTTCAATTTCTTGTTTCCAACGCAATGCCTTTTCTTCAAGTTGATTTTTTGCGTCAGTATATTCTGGAACGTTTTCCAAAATATATTCCATATCAATATATCCGATTTTTACGCCGCGAGTTTGTGCTTGTGCAGATCCGGCAACAATCAGAAGTAATAGTATTAATTGTTTCTTCATAACTTACTGTTTTTAAGAAAATATCGTGCCAAAATTATTTTTTAAAACTGTTGGCCAATTATAAAATGCGTTTCCCAACCATGGGCTTTATTCATTCCTTCGATTGGAAGAGAATCAAATCCGTATCCAAAGTCGATTCCTAATAATCCAAATGCAGGCATGTGTACACGTAATCCTACACCAGCTGAACGTTGTAACTTAAACGGATTGTATTGTTTAAAATTGTCAAAAGCCGCTCCACCTTCTAAGAATGTTAGCGCATAAATAGACGCTGCTCCAGAAAGTGTTATTGGATAACGCAACTCCAAAGAAAACTTGTTATAAATTGTTGCGCCATTCTGAGCTCCTCTATCGTCTAGAGGTGTTAAAGATTGATTTGGATATCCACGAAGACCAATTACCTCACGGCCATCTAAAGCATAATTCGCTAATCCATCTCCACCCACAAAGAATCTTTCAAATGGTACTAAACCTCTGTCTTTATTATAATCCCCTAAGAAACCAAATTCACCCAAAGAACGAAGTACTAATTTATCATAAATTCTCGTATACCAATCAGCTTTGAATTTTATTTTATAATATTCTAACCAATTAAATTTCTGCTGATCTACTTTTGATTGATCTGCACTAGCATCCGCCGGATTATCAACTTTCTCGTAAATTCCAGATCCTGAACTAGTTTCTCTAATGTAATCACCTTCTTGAACATCGTATCCAGTACTAGAAATAGGCACATTGATTCCTTTATTAGCAGAATACTGAAGCTTGTTTTCAATTTTATCGCCTAGTTTTGCGTAGTCAACACCGTTCAATAACGAATATGGAGGTGTCAATTTTGCCGAAATACTAATTTCAGAACCATAAGTTGGGAAGATAGGGTTTGAACCTTTATTGCTTCTACTCAATCCTACAGTATAAGCAAAGTTTCTTGATGTACCATTACCAAAAGTAAATAGTCCAGTATTATAATTATTCAAATCGTAGTATTGGAAACTTAGAGAGTTTGAAAATACAAATGAATCATCTGGAGATTGAAGTCTTTTTGCAAGACCAACAGACATGCTCAAAATATTGAAACTTTTATCACGATCAACAGAACGTGTCTGGTAATTATTTAAGTATTGCTTACTGTAAGAAAACGACGTACTAAAACTTACCGGTTTTTCACCACCAAACCATGGTTCAGAGAATGAAAGGCTATACGTTTGGAAATATGAGCTTCCTTGTAATCTTAAAGCAACTTTCTGACCGTCACCCATTGGTAATGGCTTATAAGCTTCTGCCTTGAATAAATTTCGAACTGAGAAGTTATTAAATGAAAGTCCCAATGTTCCAATGAAACCACCTCCACCGTAACCACCTTGAAGTTCTACTTGGCTTGCACCTTTTTCTACAAGTTGCCATTCTACATCTACCGTTCCTGCATTTGCATCAACATTATGAAGTCTAGGATTAATTTTTTCTGCATCAAAGAAGCCAAGAGCACCAATTTCTCTATACGTTCTTACAAGATCTTCTTTGCTATAACGATTTCCTGGTTTAGTGCGCAATTCACGGTAGATTACTCTATCGTTTGTCTTATCATTTCCTACAACAGATATATTGTTAAAGTATGCGATTGGACCTTCTACAACTCTAATTTCAAAATTAATGGTGTCATTGGCAGTACCAACTTCAACAGCATTTATATTTGACCATAGGTAGCCATTATTTTGGTATAGATTCGTAATATCATCTCCATCTGGTTTTGTGTTATCTGCAATTCGCTTCTGCAAAAGAACTCCATTATATACATCGCCTTTTTCGATTCCTAGCATTTTGCTTAAACCTTGATCAGTATAAATTGTATTCCCTAGAAATTTAATATCTCCAAAGTAATATTTATTTCCTTCTTCAAGTTTAATATTTACTGAAAGGTCGTTCGTTTTTTGATTGTAATAAACCGAATCAGAAATAATACGAGCATCTCTGTATCCTTTTTCTTTATACTTGGCCATTACTTTTACAAGATCCTCTTTGTATTTCTCTTGAATATACTTAGAAGCCTTCCATGCTCGGAAAAAGTTTTTCTGCTTAGTGTTTTTCATTGCTTTACGCAATTTAGCATCAGTAAACTTTTCGTTTCCTTCAAAGTTGATACTGCGAATTTTAAGCTTATCACCTTTGTCCACATTAACTAACATTTTGACCGTGTTAGAAGAATCTGCGGTAGTGTTTATTGTTACTTTAGTATTAAAGTAACCATCCTTTTTATATTTTTTTTCTATAAAGTTTTTGCTAGTAGTAATTAAGTTTTCGTTTACTACCTTCCCTTTTGTAAGTCCGTTATCTTTGATTAATGCTTCAGTTTTATTTTTTTTAACTCCTGCAAATTTAACCTCGCTCAGCTTAGGAAGCTCATTAATATTAAGTTCTAAAAAAATACTGTCGCCTTCAACTTTAGAAACATAAAAATCTATTTCACTAAAAAGGCCTAGTTTTCCTAGTTTTTTTATAGCCGAACTTATTTCTTCACCCGGGACTGTAAGTGTTTGACCTTTTTGTAAACCTGCAAAAGTTATTACAGTTTGCTGATTGTAACTAACGGTACCAGTAACATCTACATTAGCAAGAATATATTTTGTTCCATCTCCAAATGATGGATTTTGCTGAGCTTTTGCTTGAAAAATACCCCCGAAAATTAATATTCCCAAGAATATCTTTTGACTTTTATTCAACACTAATTTATATTTTAATTTGTTCACTAATCTTTCCAAATCTTCTTTCTCGTTTTTGATAATCTGCAATTGCTTCATATAGGTGTTGTTCTCTGAAATCGGGCCATAAAACATCTGTAAAGAAAAGTTCTGCATAGGCTATTTGCCAAAGCAGAAAATTACTTATTCTTGTTTCGCCGCTAGTCCTTATTAGGAGATCAACGTCGGGTAAATTTTGCGTGTAAAGATGCTGATTTATAATTACCTCATCAATATCGTCAGATGAAATTATATTATTTTTAACTTTGTCACTTATCGCCTTTACAGCCTGCACAATCTCCTCTCTCGAGCCATAACTTAGGGCGAGAGTAAGTGTCATTCTGCTATTATTTTTGGTCTGTTCGAGTACTTCTTTTAGCTGCTTTCGTGCAGATGATGGTAGTTTGTCGATATTGCCAATACAGTTTAGTTTGATATTGTTGTCTTGAAGAGTTTTGATCTCTTTTTTTAATGAACTAATTAGTAGCTTCATTAAAGTTTGTACTTCAAGTTTAGGTCTATTCCAATTTTCTGTAGAAAAGGCGTAGAGAGTAAGTGCTTCTATGCCAAGCTTAGCACAAGCCTCGACAGTTATTCGTACAGATTTTGTGCCATTTTCATGACCTATAGTTCGTAGAAAACCTTGCTGTTTAGCCCATCGACCATTGCCGTCCATGATGATGGCCAAGTGTTTTGGTAGATTATTTTTGTCTAACTGTTCTTCTGAAATCATTTTATTAGTCTGCACAATAGCATGGTTTTTCTCCAAAGGTATACGTCAGGGTAAAACCTGTGAAAACATACCAGTCGTCATTATTAATATTGCCAAATCGGTACGCTTTTAAATTGTCGTTCTTAGGATTGCTCCCATCTAAATTGTCCGAAAAACTATAACGTGCTCCAACTTCAAATCCTAATACAAAATTGGTTAGAATATTAGTTTTTACTCCTACAGTCATCGGTATTGCTAAGGTAGATTTATTAGAATCTTTTTTAGTTTCACCATTTATAAAATATAACTCGTCATAAAATGAATATGAAATTCCTGAATATACATAAGGAGTAATTTGCGACTCCAATTCATGTAAATTAAATTCGAAGAAATTGAATTCTAATCCTGCCGAGATTTCTTTTATACTATTGCTAAATTGATATCCCCGTTGGTTGCGGCCTCCTTCGTCAGAATCTGCGTCATTTCCTTGTATGCTTGACTGCGTATAAGAAATTCTGTATGAGTGGCGTGGACTCCTGTTCCACTTGTATAAAATTCCTAATGCTAATTTGTCAGGATTTATATATTGGGTTTTGCCCACATCTCCTACATAATTGCTTCCTCCGCCAAAAATGCCTATTTCATGAATTTGCGCTTTCGCGAAATTTATGCTCAAAACCAAAACAAGAACTATAGATAATCTATTCATTTAATTTAAAATAGCGTGCAAATATAATAATTATGGCTACTAATAAGTACTTATCGTCTATTATATTTACACAATGGATATACCTAAAACAAAACGAATTAATACAAATGATAGTATGATTGCGCTAAAATTCTTTAATTACGTTTATCTTCTCCCCACAAAAGTTTTGTACGAAGACGTTTTAAGAAACTTTCCTCAGGAATCTCCACCATATTTATCTTGAATGGTGTTTTGGTAATTCGCAACACAGATTCATTTTTCACCGATACTGTTCTCGAATCTAGCGAAACAAGAAATTGATCTTCTCTACCTGATACACGCAATCTTATTTCGGTATCGTCTGGAATTACAAGAGGTCTTGCGGTTAAATTATGAGGAGCGATTGGGGTCAAAACAAGGCTGCTTACATCTGGGGTGAGCACGGGTCCGCCGCAACTTAAAGAGTATCCAGTAGATCCAGTTGGAGTGGAGATAATGAGTCCATCTGCCCAATACGAACTTAAATAACTTCCGTTTAAGAACGTCTCAATTGTTATCATCGATGTGGTGTCCTTCCTGTTTACTGTAACATCATTCATTGCGAAATTAAGGTCGCCAATCGATTCTATTTCAGGATCGCAGCTAAGACTTAATAGGGTTCTTGCCGAAGTAGTGTATCTTCCTTCAATTATAAACTGAAGAAATTCGTGGATATTATCTTTCTGAACTGTCGCTAGAAATCCCAATCGACCCGCATTTATTCCCAAGACAGGAATCCCTGAGTCACGAACTAAAGTAGCGGCGCGCAAAATTGTTCCGTCTCCACCAATACTAATAAAAAGATCGAAAGTGTTGTCTAGATCTTTGTAATTGGCAAATGTGTTGTAAGGTCGTGAAGCTAATTCCTTCTCGTAAATCTTTGCCAAGAAAGATTCTTCAATCACCATTTCTATTTTTTTCTCGTTAAAGAAACTGAGGATGTCCCTAATAATAGGTCTGGTGCTTTCCTGATAGTACTGTCCGTAAATTGCGACTTTCATAAATAGGGGAGTGCGTATATTATATTTTCTGAATTCTTTTCTAATTAAATGCTCAAGTATTTCGTGAGGTATTCTGAACGATCTTTTAAATCTGCAAGATAATTATCTTCCTGATGTTGCGAAATAATCTCATAATTATATCGTCGAAAAGTCTGAATTATTTCATTAATACCACCAGACGAAATTTTTATAGATATCTGTAATGTTGATGATGAAGTATCAGATATAAAACATCCTAGAACGCGACCATTGTTGCTTTCCACAATTTGCACTACTTGGCTCATACTGTAATCTAGAATTTCCTTTTCTACAATTAGTACTGTTCCCACTTCCCGTAGAAAAGGAGTTTCGTTAAAGAGTCGGATAATGTCTTGAATTTCAAAGTAACCAACATACTCATTCTTCTCATCAATTACTGGAACCACATCTGTCTGATGTCTTGCAAAAATTTCCAGTAGATCCAAAAGTCCAATTTCAGGACGAGCGAAAAAGGTTTCGAAAGTGTACTTGTAGTTACTAATATCTTTGTCAAAGGTAAAAGTTTCTGCATCATTCTGAGATAAACTACCCATGAAGACATCTTGCTCTAAAACAGGAAAATGAGATAAGTTTGTGTCATTAAAGAAATCCTGAACAGCTTGAGACTGCTCAGAAGTTTGTAGAGCCTTATAGTCATTGCGAATCATGTCAATAACTGGAGTCATAATGTTTTGGCTTTAAATTATTGCAAAATAATCAAAAATTAGTTGGTACCATCGATACTTTGTATTTTTGTGGTCTAATCAAATTTTATACAAATATATAGATCATGACTCAACTAAGTGTAAATATTAATAAAATTGCAACACTTCGCAATGCTAGAGGTGGTAATGTTCCTGATCTTTTGCAAGTGGCAGCCGATTTTGAGAGTTTTGGTGCTCAGGGAATTACGATACATCCAAGACCTGACGAACGTCATATCAGATACCAAGATGCAGTAGATTTGAAAACTATTGTAACTACAGAATTTAATATTGAAGGTAATCCAGAGAAGAGTTTTATAGATTTAGTAAATTCCATAAAACCAGAACAGGTAACGCTTGTGCCAGATTCTCCTGATGCTATTACCAGCAATGCCGGCTGGAATACAATTAAAAATAAAGATTTTTTGATTGATATAATTAAGGAATTTAAAAATCAAGGTATTCGAACTTCAATTTTTGTCGATCCTATTCATGAAATGATTGAAGGCGCGGCAATCGTAGGTGCCGACAGAATTGAATTGTATACAGAAGAATTTGCGCATCAGTACAGCCTCGGTAATAAAGATGGAATTAAGCCATACATAAGTAGTGCGATCTTGGCAACTAAGCTCAATCTAGGAATTAATGCCGGTCATGATTTGAGTTTAGATAATATTGCTTTTTTCAAACAGTCAATTCCAAATCTTCTTGAAGTTTCGATTGGTCACGCACTAATTGCCGAATCGCTTTATTTTGGCATGGAAACAGTAGTAAAACGTTATCTAGAATTTTTGAAATAGAAGTAATTCGAATTTAGAAAAAAATAAAAAGATGTTATATTCAAAAATCGAAGGTAGTGGAAAACCTTTTCTGATATTACACGGATTTCTCGGAATGTCTGACAATTGGAAAACACTCGGTACGAAATGGGCTGAGGCTGGTTATGAAGTGCATCTTTTAGATATGAGAAATCATGGTCGAAGTTTGCACGCTGAAGAGTTCAATTATAATGTTATGGCGCAAGATGTTCTTGAATACTGCAATGACAAAAATCTTAACTCTATTTATTTAATGGGACATTCTATGGGAGGCAAAGTAGCAATGGTTTTTGCGACGGGCTACCCAGAAATAGTAGAAAAACTGATTGTTGCCGATATCGGACCTAAACAATATAAGCCTCATCACGATGAAATATTGGAAGGTTTGTCGGCTGTAAATTTTGAAGAGAAACCGGATAGAAACGACGTAGATGCTATTCTGTCAAAATATGTTGAAGATGTAGGTACGCGCCAATTTCTTATGAAGAGTTTATATTGGAGAACGCCAGGGCAATTGGCTTATAGATTTAATATTCCAGTTTTTCTTAAAAATAAAGATAGCATCGGCGAGGCTTTGCTGGAAGATGCTGAATTTAATGGTCCAACACTTTTTTTGAGAGGAAGCAAGTCAAACTATATTTTGGATGAGGATTTTGTTGTAATCAAAAAGCATTTTCCAAACGCTGACATCATTACAATTGCAAATGCAGGACATTGGCTTCATGCAGAAAATCCTGAAGATGTTTATACTTCAGTTTTAAAATTCTTGGATAAATAAGCTATTGTAAATTCACATAAAAAAAGCCCCTTTTTTACAAAAGGGGCTTTTTTATTATATATAGTTAAATTAGTTTTTAACAACTCTCATTACTTCAACTTTTCCAGCTGCATCTTTTGCAGATACAATATAAACACCAGCATTAAGGCTGCTCATATTTACTGAAGCGGTATTTACAGAATCAAATGAAGCATTTAAAACTTGTTTTCCTAACATGTCAATAACGTAAACTTCAGAAATTGTAGCGTTATCACTTGACAAAGTTAGCATTCCTGATGTTGGGTTAGGAGAAGCCGTAAATTTCTTTGCCGCAGCAACATCGTTTGTTCCTAATGTAAATGAACCATTAAATTTGAAGATACCACCAGTATTTTCGTCAGTACTGAATCCTGCACTCCAACCTGTTGTTCCGTTTGCGAATTGTACAGTACCTCTTTGTTCTGCAGCTCCAAAAACTGTCCAAGTTGCCCCGTTGTCATTACTGTAAGCAGATCCAGGATTTGCTTGATCTTGACTACATTTTACGATTACTTGTGATCCAGGAATATAAGCGTAAGATCCTGCACCTAGAGGAGCAGTAGAAGGTGCGCCAGCATCCCATGTTGCACCACCGTCAAACGTTCTAAACATTGTGAAGTTAGGACTTGCAACAGAACCTAATCTACGAACTAACATTCCAACATTGTTATCACTAAAGAAAAGATCTCCACCAGCATTTGTTCCAGAGAAATCTGTTACAGGTGCATTAAATTTTTGGAAAGTCATTCCCATATCGGTTGTTCTGTAGATATTTCCTTTATTTGTTACGTACCAAAAACTTGTTCCTGCGTAAGGATTTCCGCCATTGTATCCGTACTCTCCGCCTTGTGGAGCAGGAGCAGTAACAGCAGTCCAATTTGCGCCAGCGTCAGAAGTTCTATAAAGCTCATATTGTCCATTGATAGGATCTCCTTGAGTTACACCATTGTTGGCGTCAAAAAAGTGTACAACATTAAAAAACGAGTCTGCATTTATGTAATTCTCTTCATTTAATGGCTCCCAAGACATTCCGCCATCAGTAGTTTTAAGCAATCCACCCATTCCTGCGGTTCTAGAAACCATACCTACATAAGCAGTGTTTCCATCAACTGCAGAAACGTTGGTAAGAATCATTCCTTCTGCTTCTGAAATTGTTCCAGGAATCCAAGTGTTACCACCATCAGTTGTTCTTGTGAATTCTTGTATATCATTTGAAGTGTCTGTTCCGTCGTAAGCGATTGCCCAAACAGTTGTAGGGTTAACTACGTCCATTTTGCTTATACCTCTAGATTGCTCAGAAAAACCAGTGCTTTGTACTGTCCATGTTTGCGCAAAAGTTGCCGTAGAGGCCAAAACCATTGCTGAAAGTAATACTTTTTTCATAATTTTTAGTTTTTAAATTTTCAATAAAAATAGGAACTAAAGATAGCAAATTTTTCTTTAGTCTATATTAAGGTGTAAATAATATTTGTTGATCACAAAAAAAGCCTCTTTAAAAAAGAGGCTTTTTTATTATAAAATGCTAAAATTAGTTTTTTACTACTCTCATCACTTCCACTTTTCCTGCGGCATCTTTTGTAGATATAATATATACACCAGCATTAAGGTTACTCATGTTTATTGAAGCGGTATTTACCGAATCAAAAGAAGCATTTAAGACTTGTTTTCCTAGCATATCAATAACGTAAACTTCAGTAATAGTAGCGTTGTCGCTAGAGAGAGTTAATATTCCTGAAGTTGGATTAGGAGACGCTGTAAAGTTTTTTGCAGCAGTAACATCATTAGTTCCTAATGCAAAAGAACCGTCGAATTTAAAAATTCCACCAGTATTTTGGTCTGAATTAAATCCACCGCTCCATCCAGTTGTTCCGTTAATAAATCGTACTGCTCCCCTTTGCTCTGCAGCTCCAAATACTGTCCAAGTTGCTCCGTTGTCTTCACTATATGCAGATCCGGGATTTGTAGTATTAGCACTAGTTTTTATAATTACCTGTGTTCCTGGAATGTATGTGTACGCTCCTGCAGCAAGTGGTGCTGTAGAAGGTGTTCCAGCATCCCACGTTGCGCCACCATCAAAAGTTCTGAAAGTCGTGAAATTTGGACTAGCTACTGAACCCAATCTGCGAACTAACATTCCAACATTGTTATCACTAAAGAAAAGTTCTCCTCCAGCACTTGTTCCAGCGAAATCTGTAACTGGTGCATTAAACTTTTGGAAAGTCATTCCCATGTCTGTAGTTCTATAGATATTTCCTTTGTTGGTTACAAACCAGAAGCTTGTTCCAGCATATGGATTTCCGCCATTGTATCCCCATTCTTCACTTTGTGGAGCAGGAGCTGTTACGGCTGTCCAAGTAGCGCCAGCGTCGGAGGTTCTGAAAAGTTCATAGCCACCACCGTTGATAGGGTCTCCTTGAGTTACACCATTATTTGCGTCAAAAAAGTGAACTACATTAAAGAAAGAATCTGCATTAACATAATTCTCTTCGTTTAGTGCCTCCCAAGTAACACCACCATCTATGGTTTTATAAACACCACCCATTCCGAAATCTCCCGAAACGGCACCAACATATGCAGTCATTCCGTCAATTGCAGAAATATTTGTTAGTCCCATTCCTTCTGCCTCAGCAACTGTCCCTGGAATCCAAGTGTTTCCACCATCAATAGTTCTTGTAAATTCTTGAATGTCATTTGTAAGATCTACCCCGTCATATGCGATTGCCCAAACAGTAGAAGGGTTTGCAATGTTTATTTTGCTAATGCCTCGAGAAGGCTCAGAAAATCCGGTACTTTGTACAGTCCATGATTGCGCAAAAGTTGCAGTAGAAGCCAAAACCATAGCTGATAGTAATATTTTTTTCATAAAATTGTAGTATTAAAATTTGATTAAAAAAAAAGGACTAAAGATTTTATTTCTCTTTAGTCCTTCACTTTCGATAATTATTTTTTCATAAATTTCTTCGTTGCAACTCCTTCAGTTGAAGTGATAGAAACAACGTACATTCCTGTTGCTAGATTCGAAACATTAATTTGTGCTGAATCAGTACTAGAAAATGAATTGTTTAGTACCACTCTTCCGTTAATATCAGTAATTTTTACTGAGTTAACTTGAAGTGCATCTCCAGAAGTGATATTTAAAACATTGTTTGCAGGATTTGGATATACTGAAAACTTGCTAGATAAAAAATCATTGGTAGACATTGCTCCAGTAGTAGTAATTGAAACATCATCTACTTGTAACATATAAATGTCTGAACCAACATTACGAATAGCAAATCGTACTGTTTGACCCGCGTACGCATCTAAATCATAAGTGTCATCTAGCCAAAATTCATAAGGTGCTTCATAAACGCCTTCACTAATTTGAATAAAATCTGATTCCTGAGTTGGCGTTCCTGATCCTAGGTAAATATAAGTCTGATATTGTTCAAGACCGTAATCATCTGCTAATGATTTGATGTGGAAAATTAATTCATTTCCTGTAGATCCTAGAGTAACAGGAGGGCTCACCAGCCAATCGTTGTTTCCTGTAACTGTTGCAGAGGGTGATGATGACCAAGATGCTGCATATTTTAAGCCGGTATTTGGCGCAAAAGTTGGCGATTCACTCGGATCGAAGGTGTCGCTAACTCCAGCTTCTGTTGGGTTAAAAATAATAAAAGCTTGAGGTACTCCAGCATTCAGCCATAGAGCTGATGGTGTGTTTTCTACACCTCCATAATAAGTGTTTCCACCGTCAAGATCAAGAGTAATCCACTGTCCAAATTGTAGAGAGAAATCAGGATATGTTTCAAATCCATCTTCAAAAAGTACTGTCTGAGCATTTGCTGTAAAACATCCGGCTACGAAAAGTAGTGATAGTAAAGTTTTTTTCATAATATGAAATTTGTTGATTAATTGTTTGATAAGCCTTCAAATATAGAAGTTTTATGTTGAAAAGCTACTGTAATTGATGCTGTAATGATTAATTTAACATTTATTTTGAATACTATTCTTAATAATTTTTTCGGATTTGAGCCCATTGCGTAGATTGTGTTGAGAGGTGATGATGGTTTTTTTAATAAAGTTTGATTGAGGTAATAAAATAGGGGACAATAGAATACAGATTATTTAAATAAATATTTTCATTTATTATAAAACTAGAGCTTCTTATAATCATTATAAAACTCTGCCTGTTGAATTTTATTTGCGATACTGGTATATACTAAAATCTTATTACGTAGTCAACTACCATAACGGAAGTAGCAAAAAAATTTTTAGTGGATTGACCGTTTTTAAGAATTCTTAAACTTTATTATCAACGAGAAAATAATATTAAAATTAAAAAAAGATTACTATTGATTGCAATACATAATCGGATTGCAATACATAGTCAATCTGCTCTAAATATGTATGCTAGGCAAAATTGGGAGTCAGGGATTATTTGATGCATCACAAGCCTTTGGTTGAGATGAACTAATAGCTAGTAATTATAGGATGAAATTTACTAAGAATTAGGGCTGATTTAGTGGAAAAAATGGTGGAAAGTTTTATAAACATAAGATTTGGTTGCAATGAATTCTAATTGTAGAAACACTAACTATAAAACAAATTGTTAAAATTATGTAATTTTCATAAGTAGTAAAATACTTATTTTTGGAAACAACAACATCTAAACAAATGACTTATGAATCTTAAACGAATTTTTGGAGCAGTCCTTACTATTCTCGGAATTGCTGGACTGATCTATACTGCAATGCTTTTTGCAAACTCAGGTGACGGAGGGTATAAATCTCTTATTATTTACGGTGTGCTAGGTTTTGTTTTCTTCTTTGCTGGTATAAGTTTAGTAAAAACTACAAAAGACGAGGCATAAAGTTCTCATACTCGTAAAATATTTAACCGCTATTTACTTAACTCGATTTGTAAATAGCGTTTTTTTTTTTACTATAATTATTTTGTTTGTTCCTATAGTAATTTGCTCAGCATCTTTGGAATCTCGAATTACAGAATAACTTTACCATAATAGAAATCAAAATTATATGAAATTAGCTTTAGCTATAGCAGCCTCTATTGATAATAGTCGATCTTTTTTATAATTGAGTATTCAAATGATATGGAATTGTTTTTTAATGACAAATATTATGGAGAGGGTAAATAAAGAATTGATAGTTGGGATAATTTGTGTGATTTTGGAATTTGAACAATTCTTTCAACAGACAGCTGCAGAATATATTAAAGAAGCTAAAACAATAAAAAGTAATTTTACAGGGACAAACATAAAATAGACCAATGCTTATCATACGATATTAAATTAGATTCCGACTCGGTTAAAAATTGTTCACAAATTACAGCTAAACAATATTTAGCCAAAGAGATGATAAATGCTCTTTCCGTTTTTGATTTAATGAAATCTAAAATAATAGATTTTGATTCTGAAGCATTTAAAAAAGATTTAGAAAAGTACTTTAGAGCTAATTATTTTATTTAAAAACAGAACATTAGATAGTGATGCGAAATTTCTTAACGAAGCAATAAATGTGATTTATACTTTAAATTTGTATTGTAATTTATCATCTAAATTGTTTCTCATAGATCTCTGGGCGTCTTAAAATGAATGCTAACTACCATCTAAATATCTCAAATAGTAGTTAATAATCGTCTACTGTACTATAATTAGTCGTTGAGGAGGCGCTTTACAGTAGTGCTTTTGTGAGGATTTAATTTTTATAGACATCTCACTTCAATGTTACTTCTGAGCGCGTGAGGGATAGAAACGGAAATCCTTTATGCCTTTTTTCAAGGCATAAAGATTGGAGAGTATAGCCTGGCCCGAAGGGACACGCCCAAAAAAACCTCAAATTTATCGTATTTGTTATTGCTCAAAAATCTGTAACTTTGACAAAATACCTTACTTAATTGTCAGTTTATAAACCCTAAATTAATTTTATGAAATTAGTTGTTAGAATTCTTGTTACTGCATTGATTGTTTTATTTCTAGCCAATTTTCTGGGAGGAGTTTCTGTTGATGGATTTGGCACGTCGATAATTGTTGCGTTGGTTTTGGGACTGCTAAATTTATTTATTAAACCGCTGATGGTCCTATTCACGCTACCTGTAACGCTACTGACGTTGGGATTGTTTTTGTTTGTAATAAATGCTGTTATCATATTATTATGCTCTGAAATTGTCGGAGGATTTCATGTCGCATCGTTCTGGACTGCACTACTTTTCAGTATTTTGCTGTCTATTTTGCAATCTGTAATGAATGGACTATTAGGAGAATCTAAATAAAATGCTAAGAGGTGGGCAAAAAGTTGGGCATCAAACAAAAATGTTCTAATTTTGCCACCCAATTTTACAATCAAAAATTATGAATATTACAAAGAAAAATATAGACGATTTAAATGCTGTAATCACCATTGAAATAGTTAAAAGCGACTACTCTGAACAGCTTGAAAAAGAAATGTGGCAGTACCGCAAAACGGCGGCTCTTCCAGGTTTTAGAAAAGGATCTGCTCCGGTAAGTGTAATCGAGAAAAAATACAGAAAACCTGCATTGCTTGAAGCAATAAACAAGCAAGTGCAAGGAGCTTTGAACAAATACCTACAAGAAAACAAGATGAATATCTTGGGTAATCCAATTCCAAAAGCAAACGAATCTATCGATTGGGATGGTGATGACTTTACTTTTGAGTTCGAAATTGGTCTCACTCCACAATTTGAAATCAACCTTGATGCTGCCCAAAATGTAGTAAAATATAAAGTTATTGCGAACGACGAATTACTTGACGAGCAAGTAGCACGAATCCAAAAGCAATATGGAAACGTTATTTCGCAAGGAGAAGTTACTAATGATACAGATGTGACTTTCACATTTAAAAACGAAGAGAAAGAGATTGAGCATACGGCAACTATCGCTCTTGACGAATTTAAAAATAAAGAAACTGCTGACTCCCTTTTAGGTAAAAAAGTAGAAGACGTTGTCACTCTTAATACCAAAGACTTATTTAAAGATGACCACAAATTAATGGAATACCTTGGGGTATCTCACGATGACGTGCACAATCTTGCAATTGATGTAACTGCTACAATTGATGAAATAAACATCAGCGATCCAGCAGAATTAAATCAAGAACTTTTTGACAAACTTTTTGGCGAAGGAAAAATTGCTTCGGTTGACGAATTGAAAGAAAAAATCAAGGAAGATGCTGAAAAACAATTTGCTCAACAAGCAGATCAAAAATTCCTAAGCGACGTTACAGAAGCGCTTATTGAAACTACAAAATTTGACCTTCCTAATGCATTCTTGAAAAGATGGATTATGACGGCTGGCGAAACTCCACTTACTGCTGAGCAAGCTGAAGTGGAATTTGCAAAATCTGAAAAAGGATTGCGTTACCAATTGATTGAAGGAAGAATTGTACAGCAAAATAACCTACAAGTTTCTTTTGAAGATCTTAAAGGATATGCTGCAACAATCATCAGACAGCAAATGGCACAATTTGGACAAACTGACCCAACTGATGCAGAAGTAGAAGGTGTTGTAGCACGTGTACTTGGAAATCAGGATGAGGTAAGAAGATTGTCTGCTCAAGTAATGAGCGAAAAAATGTTGGCTCTTTTCAAAGGGAAAAACTCTGAAGAAAAAGAAATTACTTACGACTCTTTTGTAAAAGAGATGTACGGAGAATAAGCTTTCTCTAATAGTATAGAAAGTGTCGGGTTATTAATTCTTAATACAACAAATATGAATTACGGTAAAGAGTTTAAAAAATACGCTACGAAGCACCACGGTGTAAGCAGTATGTACTATGATAAAATTGTAGGAAGTGTAACGCCAACCGGTATGACACCATATATTATTGAGGAAAGACAATTAAATGTATCTCAGTTGGATGTATTTTCAAGACTGATGATGGATAGAATTATTTTTCTAGGTACAGGAATCGATGATCAGATTGCAAATATCGTTCAGGCTCAGTTACTTTTTTTGGAAAGTGCTGATGCTGCAAAGGATATCCAAATTTACATCAACTCTCCAGGTGGAAGTGTATATGCAGGATTAGGTATTTACGATACTATGCAATACATCAAGCCAGACGTAGCTACAATCTGTACAGGAATGGCAGCTTCTATGGGAGCGGTACTTCTTTGTGCTGGTGCAGCAGGAAAACGTTCAGCTTTGCCACATTCAAGAGTTATGATTCACCAACCTTCTGGAGGAGCACAAGGGGTAGCAACAGATATGGAAATCAATTTGAGAGAGATGCTTAAATTGAAAAATGAATTGTACGAAATTATTTCTCAGCATAGTGGACAGACTTTTGAAAAAGTTCATACTGATAGCGAAAGAGATTATTGGATGAAGGCTGATGAGGCTAAAGAATACGGAATGGTTGACGAAGTACTTCGTAGAACTGTATAATTTTTTTTGAATAAATAAGGATATTATCCTTAAAATATAAAAGTAGAGAATGGCAAAACAAATCTTAGAATGTTCATTTTGCGGAAGGAAAAAACCTGAGACCAGTTTGCTGATTGCAGGAATTAATGCGCATATATGCGATAGTTGTATTGAACAGGCACACGGAATTGTTTTAGAGGAAGTTAAAAACAGCGGAAGTAAAATTGATACTACAGATTTAGTATTAAAACGCCCCAAAGAGATTAGAGCTTTTCTAGATCAATATGTTATTGGACAAGATCAGACAAAAAAAGTAATGTCGGTTGCAGTATACAATCACTATAAAAGATTGATGCAACAACAACAGCACGATGATGTCGAAATTGAGAAGAGTAATATTATTATGGTAGGGCAGACAGGGACAGGAAAAACTCTTGTTGCCAAAACCATTGCCAGAATGCTGGAAGTTCCATTAGCGATAGTGGATGCTACTGTGCTTACCGAAGCGGGATATGTTGGAGAAGATGTAGAAACTATTTTGACCAGATTGCTACAAGCGGCAGATTATGATGTTGCTAAAGCAGAACGCGGGATCGTTTTTATTGATGAGATTGACAAAATTGCTCGCAAGAGTGATAATCCATCTATCACTCGTGATGTGTCTGGAGAAGGTGTGCAACAAGCATTATTGAAACTTCTTGAAGGTACGGTGGTAAATGTTCCGCCAAAAGGTGGTCGTAAGCATCCAGACCAGAAATTTGTTGAGGTAAATACTCAGAATATTCTTTTTATTGCCGGTGGTGCTTTTGATGGTGTAGAACGCATTATATCAAAAAGACTAAACCGTCAAGCGATGGGATACAATACTTCGAAAAATCCTGACAATATAGACAAGGAAAACTTGCTCCAATATGTAATTCCAAAAGACATCAAAGATTTCGGATTGATTCCAGAAATCATTGGCCGTCTTCCAGTACTTACACATATGGATCCTTTGGATAAGGAAACATTGAGAGCAATTTTGACTGAGCCTAAGAATGCATTGATTAAACAGTATGAAAAGCTATTCTTGATGGATAACGTGAAGTTGTCTATTGATGATGATGCCTTAGACTATATTGTTGATAAGGCCTTGGAATATAAACTAGGAGCGAGAGGATTGCGTTCTCTTTGCGAAGCAGTTTTAACCGAAGCGATGTATGAACTTCCAGGATCTGATATTAAAGAATTACACATTGATAGAGATTATGTTGAAGATAGTTTGAACAAAAATTTATTGAGAAGGTTACAGGCGGCTTCGTAATAATGCCAACTGATATTAAATAAAAAATCCCGGCTTGCCGGGATTTTTTTGTTTGAATATTATTGAGGATTGTTTTTATAATTTCTATAAACAATTCTCACAAAGTACGTAATTGCCAGAAAACCAACTCCTATTACTGTTCTAAATTCTATTAAAGGATTGTTTGGTACAAAATCTGTTAGGGAAACTACCAACATCAACAAAGTGATAAGCCATATAATTACTCCTATTATAAAGGTATTTTTTGTCATATAATAATTAATTTATTTTTTTGAATATGCTACTGCGAACTGTGTTTTGTGAGCTTGTTTCTCTATTTGAGATTTGTTCTGTTTATTTTCTATTTCACAACGTCCTCTAGGTCCGCAGCCATATCGTTGAGGTCCACAAGACGAAGCTAAAAGTGCTAAAGAGAAAAGGATTGCTAATTTTTTCATATTGTAATTTTTGACTGCAAATCAAGCAGTTGTTCCAAGTAATCACGCTTATTTGAAAGACGAGGTATTTTGTGCTGTCCGCCTAATTTGTCTTGATCTTTGAGCCAATCGTAAAATAAATTAGAACGCGCTATATTTATTTTTAACTCATTAAGTGTCATATTATTATGTCGTTTTGCTTCATAATCCGAATTTAATTCCTGCAAAGATTGATCCAGTAAAGTAGTGAAATGCTCCATATTTTGGGGCGGATATTTAAATTCGATAATCCATTCGTGACTACCTTTTTCTTTACCTTCCATAAAAACTGGCGCAACAGTATAATCTTTTACATCGACAGATGCTATTTTGCAGGCTTTCGCCAAAGCTCTATCAGTATTCTCGACCATCAATTCTTCACCAAAAACATTAATATGATGCTTCGTTCGTCCTGTAACTCTAATTCTGTATGGACTTAAAGAAGTAAACCGGACCGTATCTCCAATAAGATAGCGCCACAATCCTGAATTTGTCGTAATAACAATCGCGTAATTTTTATTCAATTCCACATCAGCAAGACGAACAATTTTGTTGTCATCCTGACCAAAAGAACTCATCGGAATGAATTCATAGAAGATGCCATAATCTAACATTAAAAGTAAATCGCTAGAATCGTTGAGGTCTTGTATCGCAAAAAATCCTTCAGATGCATTGTAAATTTCGTAATATTTGAAATCGCTATTAGGAATAATTTTTTTGTATTGTTCTCTATAAGGATCAAAATTTACACCGCCGTGAAAGTAAACTTCCAAATTTGGCCAAACTTCCAGTAGATTTTCTTTAGAAGTAGTTTCTAAAACTTTATTCAGTAATACCATCATCCAAGAAGGAACACCCGCAAAACTAGTAACATTCTCATTTATAGTCTCGGCTATAATAGCTGGAATCTTTGTTTCCCAGTCGGTCATAAGCGAAACTTTATTGCAGGGTGTACTGCTGAACTCTGCCCAGATTGGCATATTTTCTATCAATATTGCAGACAGATCCCCAAAAAAGGTATTATTTGTTTCGTAAATCTGTTTACTTCCGCCCAATCGTAAGCTTTTTCCTAAAAATAATTTAGAATCCTCATTGTTATTTAAGTATAAACATAGTAAATCTTTACTTCCTTTATAATGACAATCTTCAAGCGCTTCGGTGCTTACGGGAATAAATTTACTTTTCGCATTTGTAGTCCCGCTAGATTTTGCAAACCATTTTATGGGAGTATTCCACATAATATTCTGTTCGCCTTGTCGCGTTCTTTCGATCATTGGCTCCAAATCTTCGTAAGTGGAGATGGGAATTCTTTCTGCAAAATTGGCGTATGATCTAACGGAATTAAATTCATATTTTATACCTAAGCTTGTATATTCGGCAGAGCGAATAAGGTTTAGAAGCAGTTCTTCTTGAACTTCACCCGGATATTTTAAAAACAATTCAATCTGATGAATTCGTTGTTTTAAAAACCAAGAGGCTATCGAATTTACAATTGTTAACGCCATTAAATTATCTTATTAGATATCTTGTCTTTTTATAGTTTGGAAATATAATTCTAAATAAATATTCCTTTTTATCCACAATGGCTTGTTCTATCTTTGAATTTCTTATTTGTAGAAAGGGCTTGGTCGCTTTAATAAAGTAAAAACCTATGTTTTTCAAAACTACAAAATTTTAAAGTATAATTAAAGATTACAAATTCTAAAATTAATCCAGAATGCAATTTGAAGCCACGCTAAGAAAAATGATTACTGAAATAGGCGATCCTATTCAATACTATATGATTTTTGAGGACAATTTCATAAATGTCAATCAATTGCTGGGCAAGGAAATTTCGATTGATTTAATCGGTTCACAATGTTTAAACTGTCAAAAATCCAAGAAGATTTTCAGGCAAGGATTCTGTTATGATTGTTTTTATCAAAGCCCGATGGTTGGCGATTGGATTATGCGTCCCGAACTGAGCACCGCACATTTGGGAATTGCAGACAGAGATTTGGATTATGAAACTCAAGTTCAAATTACGCCACACATTATATATTTGGCTTCGTCTTGCGAAATAAAAGTTGGAGTTACACGCGGTACTCAAGTGCCTACGAGATGGATAGATCAAGGTGCCGAGGCAGCGATTCCCATCATGGAAGTTCCTAATAGATACTTGGCGGGAGTTACCGAGGTGGCGCTTAAAAATCACTTTGTAGACAAAACCAATTGGCGTAAAATGCTGCTAAATGATGTGGTTTGCGTGGATCTTGAGGAGGCACGATCCAAGGTAAAGGAATTGCTTCCGGAAGAATCTCGTGAGTTTTTTGACTTGAAACCGCATACGGTGATGAATCTTTCCTATCCCGTTTTGCAATATCCAACCAAAATTAAAAGTCTTAGTTTAGAGAAAATTCCGAATTTCAAAGGTGTTTTAACTGGAATAAAAGGACAGTATTTAATGTTCGAAGATGGCACCGTTTTCAATGTCCGAAGTGCCGAAGGTTCTGTGGTTCGCATTTCTGTTTAGATAATAATTTTTTGGGCGTTCCCCAAAAGGGTCGGGCTTCCACTCCCAATCTTTTGTTTTTTAAAAGAAAAAACAAAAGGATTTCCGTTCAAATCCCTAACGCAAAAACGGCCTTGAAATAACCTTAGATTTTATTTTCACATATCAAAAAAGGCTACAATCACTTGTAGCCTTTTTAAATTTATTATGGTGTAGTTGCCGGCGGTGGTGTTGCCGGTTCTTTTTTCTTTTTATTAAAGAGCCCATTCAAGATATCGTTCGCTTTAGTCTGAATTGCTTCTTTTACCGGTTGAGTGGTTGGAGGAGTTGCAGTTTTTGTCGTGTCCTTTGGAGTATTGGGATTATTTCCTAGACCATTTAGCAAACCACCAAGTGCATTTGTGCCTTGAGTTACCAATTTATCTTTTTGCATTTTTACAAGTTGCGTAGCCAGATTTGTAACTGCTTCCTTTGTATCAGTCTGGATTTTTGGGTTTTTAAAGTTTCCCGTCAAAGTAGCATTAATCGGAATATCTTTAATCTTCGCAGCATCAGCGGGAGTGAGGCTAGCCAGCAATTTGTTGGCTTCCGTTCCTAGATATTTTGCCGGAACATCAAAATTCAGTTTGTAGTTTATTGACTGATCAAAACCATGTTGTCCGCCAACGGTCAATTTAATATCTTGGTACTTAATATCGAAAGGTTTCAAATTCACCTTTCCATTTTCGAAAGTTAGATAGGTACTCAAGTTGTTCAAATTGATTTTACTCAAATCGATAAAGCCAAGACTATTGTCAAGTGTTGTCAGCAAAGTGCTACTTTGAGCATTTACGGTTGTGGACAGCAGTTGTCCTAATAAGTCTCCAGTGATCGAAGCTAAATTTGGAGTCATCTCCTTAGCATCAAGATTTCCATTCACGTGAATGGTAGAGTTCAATTGTCCGTTGATTATTCCAGCAATTGGCGCAATGCTTTTTAGCATTTCAAGTTGTGTAAAGGTTTGTGCAATATCAACATTCTTCAAACCTAAAGTCATATTAAAGGTTGGAACTTTTTCTTTTGTCGAAACATTTCCAGAAACTGCAATCAGTCCTCCAAAAATATTGGTGGTAACATCTTCCAAAGTTGCTTTTTCATCTTTTATTATAACTTTTCCAGCAACATTTTTCAGAACTAGATTGTCATAAAGTACGGTATTGGCTTTCGCCGAAAGAGTAACGTTTAAGAAAGAAGGTATTTTTAACGCTTCTGAAGTTTTAGTGGTTGTTTTCGCATTAGGGTCTTCGGCAGTCATAAAGTCTGCGAGAGATAACTGGTTTGAAGTCATGCTAAAGTTTCCTTTCAGCTCTTGTTTTCGAAACAAGAAACCATAGAAATTATCCAATCTTCCTTTCGCACTAATGTCACTTTTGCCTGTAGTAGCATCAAATTGCTCAAGATTTACGTGATCAGTATTAAAAGACATGGCTGCGGTAGCAATATTTAAAGCTGATCCTTTATCGTCAACATATTTAAAGTTTGAAATGCTCATTGATCCAGCATTATCAATTTTCTCATATCTATTATCTTCTACAGATTGCATATCAAACTTCGTGGTAAGATCTGCTTTTAGAATTCCTTGTAATGGCTTGTCTAATTTTATTGGATACGCATTCGAGAGATTTCCAAGATTTATGGTTCCTTTTAAATCTGCATTAACAATAGGATTCTCAACAACATTCCTAATTTTAGCTTTAGCGCTAAAAACATCCTGATCAATTGCAAAAGTCAGTTTATCAAGATCAACATAAGTATCATTCAAAATCCCACTATCATTGATGATTTTTGCATCAATTACAATATTCTGAACAGATTTTGGTAAGTCAGGATACTGGAAAGAAGCGTTGTTCGAAGCAATTTTCAAATTAAAAGCTGGAACAGTTTTGTCAGAATAAATTCCTTTTGCAAAACCAGATAAAGAGAAATCTCCAGTTGTTTTGATATTGGCCAGACTTCCAGAATATTTTACCGGAACCAAAGCTAGGAAGTTCGTAAACGATGAACTTGGAGTTTTAAAAGTCAAATCATATTGCTGACCTGCTTCAACCATTTGAATAAAACCATTGAATTCTAAAGGTAGCTGATTGATAATCGCTTTATTTTCTTTGAAAGTGTACTTGCTATTTTCCATATCGATACCTAATGTAGCATCAAGCTTCAATGGAATCTGACGCATATAATTGGTGCCATCCATATCCAAAGACAATACTGCTTGAGAAGTTGTGACTAAATCTAATTTAGAAGCAGCAAAGTCACCACTTCCTGAGTGATTCAAGCTATCAATAACCATTTTTAAATTTGATCCTTGATCGAAATACACAAATTTCAGATTGTTTATTTTGTATGAATTTAGCTTTAATGCTAAAGGAGCACTATTTCCATCGTCTTTCTTGGCGGCATCTTTTAGTGCTATATCAAAATTCCCAATTCCATCCTTGTTGAATATGATATTTACTTGCCCGTTTTCGGACGTAAAAGAATCGATATTCATCGGTTCTTTGTCTCCTTTAAAAAGTTCTTTAATCGACATTTTTAAATTAAGTGAGCCAAATGAAACCAATGTATCTCCGGCAAAGGGCGCTTTATTGATAATCACTAAATGATCAATCGAGACATTTGCATTTGGAAAATTTTTGATAAAGCTTAGGTCAACATCTTTAAATGATACTGTGGCATCGACATTTTTGTTTATGGTCTGTGCAATTTTTGCTTTTATCGCATCTTGAAATAAAAATGGCGCAGCAAATAATGCGATAATTAGCACTAAGAGAACGATACCAGTTATTTTTAAAATCTTTTTGGTCATATTATTTTTATAAAATTTATTTTACTCTAATTTGAAAAGGCAGCAACAATTGTACCCCTGTTTGATTAGCTGAATTTTTAATGTCTTGTAAAAGTTGGTAATTTTCTGAACCAATTTCTTTTTCTAAAATTGCTTTAGATGAAATAAATGAAGGCATTAAAGAAGCAAAAAGATCTTTGAAGTTTTTCTCATATTCAGGATAACTTCTGGTGCTGTATTTTTTTACTTCTGCCATTTTTGCGGCTTGAGCTACGGCATCGTTTAGATTTCCCAACTTGTCTACAAGTCCTATTCCTAGCGCGTCAGCACCAGTCCATACGCGACCTTGACCAATATTATCTACTTGTTCAAAGGTCATATTTCTACCTTCTGCAACTCTATTAACAAAGATGCTGTAAATACGTTCTACGTCACTTTGAGTTACTGCTCTCAACTTATCGTCAAGTGGTACAAATGGTGAATAATCAGCAGCATTCTTATTAGTAATTATTTGTTGAGTATGAATTCCAATTCTTTTAGAGAGTTCTGTAAAATTTGGAAGTACTCCAAAAACACCAATAGATCCAGTAATTGTATTCGGTTCGGCAAAAATCATATCGGCATTACAAGAAATATAATATCCACCCGAAGCGGCAACATTCCCCATCGAAACTACAACTGGTTTTACGCCTTTTGTCAATTCTATCTCTCTCCAAATCAAGTCAGATGTAAGTGCGCTTCCTCCAGGAGAATCTACTCTTAACACAATTGCTTTTACTTTTTCATCTTCTCTAGCTTCCTTAATCGCACGACGCATCGATCCTTCTCCAATATAAGAAACGTCTCCTTCGCCACTCATAATTTGTCCTTGCGCATAAATGACTGCGATTTTATTGTCTGATGACGTTTTTGTAGTAGTTGCAACATTCTTGGCGTAATCTAAAATCTTAATCGTTTTGTAGTCTTTCTTACTATCTACATCCAGCATTTTTTTGATTTGATTGTGATAAACATCTTCATAAGCAACAACATCTATTAAATGTTCTGCTTTGGCCATTTCTGGTGTTCTGGCCAGTAAATCATCTGCAATAGCGTTCAGTTTCTCTTTTGAGATGTTTCTACTTTTCGAAATTTCAGACAGAATTACTTCCCAACTTGTTTGAAGCATCGTTGTCACTTGCTCTCTATTGGCATCACTCATTTCATTTTGTAAAAATGGTTCTACCGCGCTTTTATATTTTCCATGTCTAATAACTTCCATTTTAATTCCAGATTTTTCCTGTAAATCCTTGAAAAACATAAGCTCGGCCGAAAGACCTTTAAAGTCTAACCCTCCAACAGGATTTATATAAATGGAATCGGCAATGCTATTAAGGTAATATTCGCCCTGAGAAATTTCGTCACCATATGCGTACACGAATTTCTTAGACGTTTTGAAGTCTGCAAGTGCAGATCGTAGCCAATTTGTTTGTGCAGCACCTAATTTTGAACCGCTGTTGATGATCGAAATGCCTTTGATGCTTTTGTCAGTTTTTGCGTATTCAATCGCAGCAATAACATCTGAAAGGCCATCGTTATTTACTTCGTAATAATCAAAATCAATGTATTTTGATTTTCCTGCATAATCATCCTTAACTTCAGAAAGATCTAGAACAATTACCGAATTATTGGAAACAGCTACTTTATCGCTGCCGCCACTTGCAATAACGCCAATCAAGATAATACCAAAGAAAAAGACCATACAAAATATGAATAAGCCAACTAATGTGGCGAGAACGTTTCCTAGAAATTTCATAGCTTTTTTTATTTATAAGACGATAATAAATCAGATTGTTACAGTCGTATACAAATTAAATAAATA
>CBDUDY010000004.1:0-37681 GCA_965366055.1 uncultured bacterium | reverse complement strand
AGCGGGACATAATTATAAACGGCTTTCCAAAAAAGTTTTGAAAAACCGTCTATATCTTAAAAATACGATGATTAGGAGTGGATTCGCTCCACTAGCATCAGAATGGTGGCATTACAATCTTAATGATGGTAGAGAAGATTCTGTGGCCAATTTTAATTGGGATTGTAATTAGAGTTTCAAGCACGTAAGCAATCTCTGAAAATAGGTTTCAGGCTCATAAGAAAGTCCATCTAGCTCTGATTTCACTACTGCTTTAAAAATATAATTTACATTTGAAGATGCATATTTTACTCGTACAAAATTGACGGGGGAATTTTTTAGATCTTCAAAGGAACCTTTTGTAAAATAAAAATTTGCTGACAAGACTCTACTGCTATATCCATCGTCAGATCGAATTCCTGTTCCGCAATCTGCATCATCAGCATAGACCATTGTAATTACCTTTCCATTTTGTAGTTGAAAATAAAGTTTTGAAGAACTATTAAAGCAATCTGCAACCATGAAATTTTTGCTTTTGCGAATGTGCTGAAAGTTTAGTGTTGGAGTACCATCTGTAATTGCAATAGAAAAGTACAGGTAGCTTTTGTCGTCGCCAAAATTTCTTTCATGAACTAAATACGGATTGGTGGACTGGAATGTACCTATAGAGTCTGTAATGTTTTCAGAAATTTCACAAGGATTTTGTGCGAAACTTAAAGATGTAAGTAAGAAAAAACTAAAAACTAAAAGATGTTTCATTATAAATTCTGGATTTTGCTGCAAATTAAAATTATTTTATCATTATTCAAGTTTGTGGTAAAGAAACAATAAAAATTTCCACCATCTTTCAACTTCATTTTTTTGCGTAATTCTTCAACGCTGATTGGGAAATTTCGAGTTGTAATATTTGCTTTTTTCAGAGAACTAACTTTAGAAATTCCAGCTTTATTATAGTCATAAACTTCTTCAATTTTAAAACTTCTGCCTGGAAATTTCACTTGATTTTCTGAAGTATAGAGATGTGAATGTTGGTGAAGCTTAGGTAGTTGCAGTTGCTGACTTAACTGATTAAATTCACCGGATTTCATGATTGTCGAATTTGGTTCGTAAAGGAATTGCTTCGGAAGTGAAAAAATAGGGTTTGCGTGGAAATTTAGAATAAACTCAACTTTCTGGATCTCCGTCTTACTGCAGTTGATACCAACAATTTTGGGTTCATCTCGAAAACCTTTTTCTATTAAAAATAAAATCTCTTTCATTTCATTATTTACCGCCACAAGATGAATTTCTTTTACGTAAATTAATTCTTGTAATGCCGCAGTAATGTCCAAAATCGGTGCGGCTTTGAGTAGAACTGTTTTGGAGTGAGTGAGAAACATTGGAAGTAATTCACCGACGTTTGGAGAGCAGTCAGAAAGCATAAAAACTTTTCCTTTACTTTCATTTCTTCGTGAGGGATCAACGTAAATACAATCCCAAGATCTGCTAAGATTTTTAAGAATTTGAATACTGTCGCCAAATTTGCAACGTATATTATTCGCGTTAAGCGCCTTAAAATTGTGAGCAACAATCAGAGATAAATCCTCTTGCATTTCGCAATGCACGACTTCTTTAAAATGTTTTGAAAAGTAATAATCATCGACTCCGAAGCCTCCAGAAAGGTCAATAATAGTTTCGCCCGAAACCAAAGAGGCTTTGTACTTTGCCGTAATTTCTGAGGAAGTCTGCTCTACTGAAATTTTGGAGGGAAAAATAATGTTAGAAGTAGCAAACCACAACGGAAGTTTGTTTTCTGACCTAGTTTTTGCCGCAATTTGATTTAGAATTTCTTTGAAATCTATTCCTTCAAATGGATTTTTGGAAAGTGCCATTTTCGCGATATCCGCACCTATATGGGCATTAATATAATCTTGAATATCTGGATCTAAAAGTTTCAAATGACTAATTAAATATTTTTGGTTAGTAATCGTACCAAAGGATTCTCAGGTAGAAATTCTTTTGCGATAACTTTAAGCATAGTGTAAACAGGAATTGCAATGACCATACCTAAGATTCCGGATAGGAAGCCAGCAATAAGAATTACAAGAAAAATTTCTAAAGGGTGGGATTTCACACTATTTGAGAAAATAATAGGTTGTGATAAATTGTTGTCTATTACCTGTGCAGCAAAAAAGCCTACAACCACATAGATTGTTGTCGGTAAAATTTCGGTCTGAAAGTCTAAACCTAAGTTGCTAATCATTGTAAGAATCGCGGCTAAGATTGTTCCTATTAGTGGACCAACATAAGGAATGATATTCAGAATAGCACATAAAAATGCAATTACAACTGCATTTTGAACACCAAAAACAAGGAGAATAATTAAATAAAGAATAAACATTATACCAAGTTGCGTAAGCAGGCCGATAAAATATCGAGATAATAAATAGTTGATTTTGTCAAGAGAATTTAAGATTTTTTCCTCGTGTGCGTCAGGGAGTAATTTACGGGCACCATTTTCAAATAACTTTCTGTCTTTAAGAAAGAAAAAGGTAATGAAGAAAATAGAAGCCAATGCCATTCCTAAATTTCCCAAAATTCCTAAAAGTCCATTAAAAAAAGCAGGAATAAATGCAAAACTTAAGCTTGAATTGATATCAGATTCTTTAAGTAATTTTTGCGAATCAATATTATGACTTTCAAGAAAAGCCAAAAATTGATTGTACAAAGTCATAATGCTATGCTCTATTTCTGTGGCACTTAATACTGAAAGGCTATGGCCTTGAGCAATTATTAATGGAACAAACATCAATATAAAACCTACTATTACCAAAATGAAAAGCAGCAATACTGCTGCGGCTGCAAGCGTATTTGGGAATTTTAATTTACGTTTAAGGAAGCGTACGATTGGAGTGCCAAGAAGCGTCAATATTAAAGCGACTAGTAAGTATATTAATACCGCTTTAATCATATACAGTAGATACAATATTACAGTAATGGTGATTAGAATTCCAACCGCTTTTGCAATTCCGTAGGCAATAGTATTTGATTTCATGATCTTAGTTATTAAAAATATAATAAATAATATTGGCACCCATTTTAAGGGCTTTTTCTCTAAGATCGGCGGGATCATTATTAACTTCGGCATCTTCCCAACCGTCACCTAGATCTGTTTCGTACGTATAAAGCAATACCATCCTTCCATCGACAAAGATTCCAAAAGCCTGTGGTGGCTTTCCGTCATGCTCATGTATTTTGGGCAATCCTTTCGGAAAAGAATTTGGCTTCTGAAAAATCGCATGTGTCGCTGGAATTTCTATTAGAGAATTCTGCGGAAAAATTTTTTTAATTTCTCTACGAATATACTGGTCCAAGCCATAATTATCATCAACATGCAAAAATCCTCCGCCAAGAAGGTAGCTTCTCAAGTTTTGAACCTCATTGTCTGTAAAAACCACATTACCATGCCCAGTGAGATGCACATAAGGATAAAGAAAAATTTCCGATCCAGACGGTGTAACCGTCACTGCTTTACTTTTGAAAGTTGTGTTAATATTTTGGTTGCAATACTTTATTAAATTTGGCAAAGAAGTAGGATTTGCATACCAATCTCCGCCACCGCCATATTTGAGCAATGCAATCTCCTGAGCATTGGATGTCAGTACAAAAATTATGAATATAAAACCTAAAACATTTTTCATTATTCTATTTATTCATTGCAAAATGCCACATAATTGCATGCTACAATTGCAGCAGTTTCTGTTCGTAATCTCGTTTCTCCCAAAGATACAGGAACAAAACCATTATCGATTGCAAGTTTTATTTCATTTGGAGAGAAATCTCCCTCCGGACCAATTAAAATTACAGATTTTGAGGCGGGTTTTTGAGCTTCTTTCAAAGAATTTTTCACACCATCTTCACAATGCGCTACAAACAGTTGTCCGTCATATTTCTGCTTAAGAAAATCTTTCAACAATACTGGCTCATTAATAATTGGAGCATAATATTGCAAAGATTGCTTACTCGCAGATTGAACTATTTTTTGAAATCTATCTAATTTGATATTTTTCCTTTCGGAATGATCACAAAAAATAGGTGTTATTTCGTCCACTCCAATTTCAGTCGCTTTTTCTAAAAACCATTCGTAACGGTCGTTCATTTTCGTAGGAGCAACTGCTAAGTGAAGGTAATATTTTCTACGTTGAAAATGTTCAACATTTGTAATTTTTACCTGGCACTTATTTTCTGATGCCAGAACAACTTCTGTTGTAAATAAATCTCCTATACCATTGGTAACAAATAATTTGTCGCCATCTGCTTTACGTAAAACTTTAACGATGTGCTTGCTCTCTTCACGATCAAATGTGAATCCAATATCGTTTTTTGTCAACGAAGAATTGTAAAATAATTGCATATTAAAAAGTAGTTCTAGATTTTGAAACGACCGAAGCATCTTCAAAATCATTAAGTAAATATTTATGATATCCCACAATTCCGATCATTGCGGCATTGTCAGTTGTGTATTCAAACTTTGGAATGTATGTCTTCCAGCCTAAATCTTTTTGAGCGGAAAACAATGCAGATCTTATTCCGCTATTTGCCGAAACTCCTCCACCAATTGCAATTCGATTTATGCCAGTTTGTGCTACTGCAAGTTTTAATTTATCCATCAATATCGCAACGATTGTATGCTGTACAGAAGCACATACATCATCAATATTTTCTGAGATGAAATTTGAATTTTCTTTCACTTGTTTTTGAACGAAATACAAAATGGCAGTTTTTAAACCTGAAAAGCTAAAATCTAGACCATCTATTCTTGGTTTTGTAAAACTATAAGCTTTAGGATTTCCGTTTTTTGAATGTTTATCAATCAAAGGTCCACCGGGGTAGGGAAGTCCTAAAATTTTTGCGGTTTTGTCAAAAGCTTCACCAACGGCATCATCTGTCGTTGTACCAATCACGGTCATGTCAAAATAATCATCTACTCGCACAATCTGAGTGTGTCCGCCACTTATCGTGAGAGCGAGAAAAGGAAATTTTGGCTTATCCATACTTTCTTCGTCAATAAAATGTGCGAGAATATGCGCTTGCATATGATTTACGGCAATCAGCGGAATTGAAAGTGCAAAAGCCATAGATTTTGCAAAGGAACTTCCGACCAATAGTGAGCCCATAAGGCCAGGTCCTTGAGTAAAAGCGATTGCCGAAAGTTGATCTTTTGTAATTCCCGCTTTTTTTAATGCTGCATCAACCACTGGAACAATATTTTGCTGATGAGCTCGCGACGCTAACTCGGGGACAACACCGCCATATTGCTGGTGAATTAGCTGATTTGCTACAACATTAGACAATACTTTGTCGTTTGCCATAACCGATGCTGCAGTATCATCGCATGAACTTTCAATTGCAAGAATAAAAACTGGCTGATCAGGCATAAATGCTTGGAATTTTGGATTATATTTGGACAAATTTAAAACATTAATAAGTATCAAAAAATTTAAAAAAATAGTATTTCGTTCGCTCCTCGGACTTATTCTACTTTTATTGGTACTCGGCGTCGCTGTTTCACTCCCACAAGTGCAAACAAAACTCGCGCAATTTCTAACTGAAAAGCTTAATAAGGAATTTAAAACCGACATAAATGTTGAGCGTATCAAAATTACTGTTTTTGGTAGTGTAAAGCTTCAGCAAGTATTTATTCGAGATCATCATCAAGATACTCTAATTTATGCTAAGAAAATTCAGACTAATATTCTGAGTTTTAAAAAGTTGTACAACGGAGATTTGTTCTTTGGAGATATTCGAGCGGATGGTTTAATTTTAAATATGAAAATTTATAAAGATGAAAAAGATTCGAATTTAGATCTCTTTATAGCTGCTTTTGATACAAAACCTACTGGAGAACCAAGCAAAAAATTTCTGCTCACTGCAAAAAACGTCTATCTGACCAATAGTCGATTCATATTAACTGATAATAATTTAAAAATTCCCAAAAGTGTTGATTTTAATAGAATTGATGCTACATTAAATCGACTCAAAGTGGAAGGTCCAGATGTGACGATGTTTATAAATCGAATGGCTTTTCGAGATTTTCGAGGTCTTTACGTAAGTGATTTTACTTCTGATTTTACATATACAAAAAGCAATATCTTACTTAAAAAATTAAAATTCTTTACTGAAGATTCAAATTTCGAAGGAGATGTGGCACTACGATATATTCGAACCGATTTTTCTGATTTTAATAATAAAGTAAAATTCGACATCAATATTAAGCACGCTTCGATTGCTACAGATGATATTGCGTATTTCTATAAAGAACTTGGCGCAGACAGAATTTTTGACATTCAAGCGGAAATTAAGGGAACATTAAATGATTTTAATGTCCAAGGTCTTCGTCTAAAGGAAGGGACAGTTTCGGAAATCGTTGGAGATGTAAATTTCAAAAATCTTTTTGGAAAAGAGGGGCAAGATTTCTACATGAAAGGTTCTTTTGACAAAGTAATTTCTGATTATCGAAATCTAACGGATTTATTGCCAAATATCTTAGGAAATAAACTTCCTACATCATTAGCAAAGCTCGGTCGATTTAATGTTCGAGGAGATGCAGAAATTACTACTACGTACATCAATGCTGATGTTTATATGACTACCGCACTTGGAAATGTACAATCAAACTTGAGGATGAACAACATCAACAATATTGACAATGCTTCTTATTCGGGCAATATAATCTTGGAAGATGTAGATTTAGGAAAGATTCTCGAAAGATCTGATATCGGAAGAGTTTCTCTAAACGTGGACGTTGACGGAAAAGGATTTACAGAGCAATATCTAGACACCAAATTTACAGGAGATGTTTACAGCGCTCGCTACAATAATTATAATTACAAAAATATCGTTGTAAACGGTAATTACAAAAAGCCGATTTTTACTGGCGAGTTTTTTATAAATGATCCTAACTTGTTTATGGATTTTGATGGATCTATAAATTTAGGACGAAAGGAAACAATGTATGATTTTCATACTAAGATTGACTATGCCAATCTTAAAAACCTGAATTTTGTCAAAAATGATTCGATCGCTATTATTAAAGGCGACATTACTATGAATGTTGTTGGAAATACAATTGATGATATGCAAGGAATGATTAATATCTCTGAAGCATCTTATCAAAATAATTACGACACTTTTCTATTTAATGACTTTATAATTGAATCCTATTTTGAAGCAAATAAAGTTCGAACCATTACAATTGATTCTCCAGATATTATTTCGGGTAAGATGGTTGGAAAATATGAGTTTGGACAACTTCGAAAAATGGTCGAAAATTCCTTGGGAAGTTTGTATGCCAATTATGTTCCAAATAAAGTTAAGAAAGGTCAATTTCTAAATTTTAATTTCACAATTTACAATAAAATCATAGAACTATTTTATCCAGGAATTTCGCTTTCTACGAACACGACTGTAGACGGTAGTATAAATTCTGACGATGATGATTTTAAACTAAATTTTAATTCGCCTAGGATAGATTTATTTAATAATATAATTGACCAAGTTGCACTAAAAGTTGACAACAAAAATCCGCTTTACAATGCTTATATTGCAATTGATAGTATCAAAACCAGCCGTTACAAAATTTCTGATTTCCAACTGCTGAATGTCACGGCGCGAGATACATTATTTGTCCGCACAGAATTTAAAGGCGGAAGCGAGGAGCAAGATTACTACAATCTGAATTTATACCACACTATTGACAAATCGAAGAATAGTGTAATCGGGTTTGCTAAAAGTGAAATGAAATTCAAAGATTATCTCTGGTATATAAATGAAAAAGATGATACTGATAATAAGGTAGTATTTGATAAAGCGCTTAAAGATTTTGCTTTGGATAATATCGTATTATCGCACGAAAACCAGCAAGTAGTACTTGACGGAACACTATCGGGTAAAACCAAGAAAGATCTTAATCTTACTTTTCAAGACATTGATTTATATAGAATTACCCCAGAATTAAGCAATCTTAAAGTAGAAGGACGACTTAATGGCGAAGTGAGTTTTATGCAGAATAAGGATATATTTAAACCTACTTCATCTCTAACTATCGATAGCCTTAAAATAAATGATATAGCGTTAGGAAAAATGCTACTTGACGTTAGTGGTGACAAGAGTTTCAAGAAATTTTATGTAAAATCTACGATTGATAATGAAAACGTTCAGTCTTTTAATGCAAATGGAACTTTTGAAATTGAAGGTTCAAAAACAAATGCTGATATCGATTTGAGATTTGCTCAATTTAATTTGGGAATTCTAAGTTCGCTAGGAGGTGAAGTCATAACGGACATTCGTGGTCTTGTCTCAGGTACTGCCAGAATTGAAGGAAATATAACAGATCCAGAAATCAATGGCAGACTTTTTCTTGATGATGCTGGTCTGACAATTCCGTACTTGAATGTGAATTATGAGTTAGAAAAGAAATCCATTGTAGATGTAACCGAGACATCTTTTATTATTCGAAATTCGGTAATAAAGGATACAAAGTACAATACTGTTGGATTCTTAAATGGCCGTGTACGCCACTCAAAATTTGACGATTGGAAACTCGATTTGGAAATTAAATCTAGTCGCCTTTTAGCACTTGATACTGGTGATAGTGATGATGCTGCTTATTACGGAACAGCTTTTATTGATGGAGTGGCAACTATTTCTGGACCTACAAATGGTTTATTTATCAAAGTAAATGCTAAATCTGAAAAAGGAACAAATATTAAAATTCCGATCAATAATTCAGAAGCGGCTGGATCAAATAGCTATATTCACTTCTTGTCTCCACAGGAAAAATACAATATCGATCATGGCATTGCTGAGCAAAATAGAAATTATAACGGACTCGAATTAGAATTTGATTTTGATATTACTCCAGATGCAGAGGTAGAAGTAATTTTGGACAAAAATACTGGCCACGGAATTCGTGGTAAAGGTTTTGGGTCGCTATTATTCAAAATCAATACGTTGGGTAAATTTAATATGTGGGGAGATTTCCAGGCTTATGAAGGGGTTTACAACTTTAAATATGGCGGACTGATAGACAAAAAATTTATTGTGAAAAAAGGAGGTTCTATTGTTTGGGAAGGTGATCCGATGCGTGCCGTTCTAAATTTGGAAGCTGTTTATAAAACTACGGCAAATCCTGCAGTATTGCTGGAGAATGCATCTTTCAATAAGAAAATTCCTGTAGAGGTTTTGGTTGGAATTCGCGGAAGTTTGAACAGTCCTGAGCCTGATTTCCAAATCGAATTTCCAACAGTAAGTTCGGTACTTAAATCGGAAATAGAATATAAACTAAACGACAAGGACACTAGGCAAACTCAAGCTTTATATTTATTATCTAGCGGTGGATTTTTGAGCCCAGAAGGTGTAAGTCAATCAGATTTTGCTGGAAACTTCTTCGAGCGTGCGAGTGGATTGTTTAATGATATTTTTCAAGATGCCGATGGTAAATTTGTTGTAGGCATTGATTATGTTTCCGCAGATAAGCGTCCTGGAATTGAGACAGATGGTCGCTTTGGATTTGCAGTTTCGACCCATCTTAATGATAGAATAAGCATCAACGGTAAAGTGGGTGTGCCAGTTGGAGGAATTAACGAAACTGCGATTGTTGGCGACGTTGAAATTCTTTATAGAGTGAATACAGATGGCTCGATGAACCTTCGCGTCTTTAATAGAGAAAACGACATTAGTTATATAGGAGAAGGAATCGCTTATACCCAAGGAATTGGTATCACCTACGAAGTAGATTTTAATACTTTCAAGCAATTGGTAAATAGAATTTTCAAGAATATCAAGCTAGAGGAAGTTCCAACGAGAGTTGATGACCATCAAGATTCCGAAATTAATCCTGACTACATTAATTTTAATGCAGATAAAAAGAAAAAGAAAAAAGCCGATAATGTTAAACCAAATCACGAAGGAAGACCGCCGGAGGAGTAAATTTTTAGTTTAGTTCAATTAGAAATCTTTTTCAGTTTTGCCTGCTAATTATAATATAAGTCCCTATTTTAACCCTTTATTGTTTGTTAAATTTACGGTGTAATCAAAAAGCTCAATGGACAATAAAATCAAAACAATTGGGGTACTTACCTCCGGTGGTGATTCGCCGGGAATGAACGCTGCTATTCGCGCAGTTGTGCGTACATGCGCTTATCATGGCTTGCAATGTCAAGGAATTTTTAGAGGATTTCAAGGTTTAATGGAAGGTGATTTTGAAGAGTTAGGCGCTCGATCTGTTAATAACATTATTAATAAAGGTGGCACAATGCTCAAGTCGGCGCGTTCGGTTGAGTTTACAACTATCGAAGGCCGCAAAAAAGCTTTTGAGAAACTTCAAGAAGCTCAAATTGATGCGCTTGTTGTAATTGGTGGCGATGGTAGTTTTAAAGGGGCAAGAGCTTTAAATTCGGAGTTTAAAATTCCAGTAATTGCAATTCCCGGAACAATTGACAACGACATTTTTGGTACTACTCATACCCTTGGTTATGATACGGCTCTCAATACGGTTGTTGAAGTTATCGATAAAATTCGCGATACTGCCAGTTCACATAATCGTCTTTTCTTTGTGGAAGTGATGGGTAGGGATGCCGGCCACATCGCGTTAAATGCTGGAATTGGCGCAGGAGCAGAGGAGATTTTGATTCCAGAGGAAAATCTGGGTGTAGAGAGATTGTTGGATTCTCTTCGTCGAAGTAAAGCTTCAGGAAAATCGTCAAGTATTGTTGTAATTTCTGAAGGCGGCAAAATTGGAAAAACTGTTTTTGAACTCAAAGATTATGTTGAGGAAAATCTTTCAGAATATGAAGTGCGAGTGTCAGTTTTGGGACATATGCAAAGAGGTGGCGCGCCGTCTTGCTTTGATCGGGTGTTGGCAAGTAGATTTGGTGTGAAAGCTGTAGAATCTTTAATGCAAGGAAAGTCGAACCTTATGGTAGGACTGTGCAATGATAAAATTGTACTTGTACCATTAGAAAAAGCGATCAAGGGCAGCGCCGCAATTGACATGGAATTGCTGAGAGTATCAGATATTATGTCTACATAAATTATAATATTCAAAATATAAAAAGTTAGAAATTATGGCAAAAGTTCAGTTAGGAATTAATGGTTTTGGAAGAATAGGTCGTCTTGTTTTACGAGAAACTTTTGATCGTAATGATGCAGAAGTTGTTGCTATTAATGACCTTTTGGCAGTTGATCATCTCGCTTATTTGCTAAAATATGATTCGGTTCACGGTCGTTTTAATGGTAAGGTAGAAGTAATAGACGACATGCTTTATGTAAATGATAAACATATTAGAACAACGGCGGAGAAAGATCCAACTTTACTCAAATGGGACGAAGTTGGTGCGGAGATCGTAATGGAATGTACGGGACACTTTACTACCAAAGAAACTGCAGCGGCGCATATAAAAGGTGGTGCCAAAAAAGTGGTGATTTCAGCGGCTTCCAAAGATGCTCCAATGTTTGTAATGGGCGTTAATCATAAAGATGCAAAAGCCGAAGATACCATTGTTTCAAATGCGTCATGCACCACAAATTGCCTTGCACCTTTGGCAAAAATATTAAATGATGAATTTGGAATTGTAGAAGGACTAATGACTACAATCCACGCGGTTACAGCCTCGCAATTGACGGTTGATGGCGCCTCAAAAAAGGATTTTCGCGGTGGCCGATCTGCTCTAAATAATATTATTCCGGCATCAACCGGTGCTGCGATCGCAGTTGGGAAAGTAATTCCGGAATTGAAAGGCAAGTTGACAGGAATGGCAATGAGAGTGCCAGTTTTGGATGTTTCTGCGGTAGATTTAACCGTAAAACTAGCTAAAGAAACTTCGTATAAAGAGATTATGGAAGTGTTTAAAAAAGCTTCCGAAAATGAATATAAAGGAATTTTAGGGTACACCGAGGATTTGGTGGTTTCGCAGGATATGGTTTCAGATCAGCGCAGCTCAATAATCGATGCAAATGCAGGCATTGAGTTGAATTCTACCTTTTTCAAAATCATTTCTTGGTACGATAATGAATATGGTTTCTCTAGTAAAATGATTGATTTGGCGGTACTAATTGCCAATCTAAAATAATATTTTTTAGGAGCTTGTTCCCGCTATTCTCTTCAATCCGGCAAAGATATTTGCCGTAGCAATTGGCATAAAAGGATCTTCCTTCGGTCGATCTTTTATGCCATTGCTACAAAAAGGCAAATCTCAAAGCCGGGATTTTCGTTTCTATCGGGGCTAGGAATATACGTTTTCAATAATCACTTCTGGATTAAACAAAATACTATGAAATTAATCGTCGACAGCGGCTCTACAAAAGCAGATTGGATTGCAATTGATAATTCTGGAACGGTAATATTTACCACACAAACTCTCGGTCTTAATCCCGAAATCCTTAATGAAGAATCGATCTTGGGGCGCATAAACGATCGTTTTGATATCTCTTATAATAAGGACAAGGTTACGCATCTATTTTTTTACGGTGCCGGTTGTGGTACGGATCGGATGAAGAAGTTTTTATCTGAAATTCTTAAAAAGTATTTTTCAACTGCGCAAGTTTCTGTTCACGAAGATACCTACGCCGCCATTTATGCCACCTGCGGATTAGAGCAGAAAGCAATTGTAAGTATTTTGGGCACAGGTTCAAATTGCAGCTATTACGATGGAAAAGAAGTTCATCAAAAAGTGCAATCTCTCGGATATATCGCAATGGACGATTGCAGCGGAAATTTCTTCGGAAGACAATTAATCCGAAGCTACTATTTTAATAAAATGCCCGCCGGTCTTGCTACTGCTTTAGAAAAGCAATACGACCTCGATGCCGATTCTATCAAACACAATTTGTACAAAGAAGCCAATCCAAATGCGTATTTGGCAACGTATGCCAAATTTTTAATTGCAAACAAGGAGCATCCTTACTTGCAAAATATGATTCTAGAAAATATCGAATCATTTTTAGAAAATTATATTATGCAGTATAGCAATTACAGAGAAGTTCCTTTGCACTTTGTAGGGTCTATTGCATTCTATCTTAAAGAAGAATTAGAACTTGTTTTGGACAGACATAATCTTACTTTGGGAGAAGTTTTCAGGAGACCAATTGACGGATTGATAAGACATCATATAGAGAATGTATAGAGCAAAATTACGTTCGAAAATTGAATCATAGTTTATAAAAAGGCTTTTGGAGTTAATTCAGAAGTCTTTTTTCTTTGGTAGAAGTTTTGGATAAAGCATTAGATAACTTGTCATTTTAGAGAAATTTATCCAAATGATGCTTTGAAATACATCTAGTCATTACAGCGTTTTTTGAAAGGTATGAACGCTTTGATCCATCTTATAGTTTAACTTCAATCGCGGGTTTTCGAAATTATTGCAAAGTCCATTAAAATAATAGTCTATTGATTTACGAAATTTTGAATGATGTGGAATTTTTGGTTTTCGGAAGTGGCAAATGGCGGAGTTGGAAACATAAAACGATGATTCTGAAAAAAATGTCTTGATTATAGTAGTCTCGTAGCCCTGATGGCAGCGGCATCCTTTGTCTTTTTTTTTAAAAGAAAAAAGACAAAGATATAGTGGACAGCAGGAAATAGCTCCAAAAAAAAAGGATACACTTTCGCATATCCTAAATCTATTAAAAAAACATTAAGTTTTTAAACGATCGCCATCATCGAAATTTCGATATTTACACCTCTAGGAAGTCCCGCTACTTGCACAGTTTCGCGCGCTGGAGCAGTCGCTTCGTCAAAAAATTTGCCGTAAACCGCATTGATTCTTCCGAAATTTGCCATATCTGTGATAAAGATTGTAGTCTTTACAACATTTGCAAAACTTGTGTTTGCAGCAGTCAATATTGCATTTAGGTTCTTCATAACCTGCTCAGTTTCGGTTTCGATACTTTCCATTTCTAGATTTCCTGTTGCAGGATTCAAAGCTACTTGTCCAGAAGTATAAAGGATATTTCCAACTTGTACCGCTTGATTGTAAGGGCCAATTGGAGCTGGTGCATCGTTTGTCTGAATTATTTTTTTCATTTCTATATATTTTTAAATTCAATTATTTCTTATCTCAAAACTCTATTTGGCTGCGTTCTTTTTTCCCATTTAATGTCACTCAATACACCCGATTTTATTCCGATAAAGAATCCCCAGAATGCATTGTCGCCAAAAGGTGACCAGTTAAAATCCATACGCCAACTCAGTAGATCTCGCTCAAAACGGAACTGCGTAAAAGTAACTCCTTGCTGTACAAAATCGTATCCGGTTGAAACTCCCACTTTCCATTTGGGTGTTAAATCGGCATTAGCCGAAATCATAATAGAATTTCCTACAATGCTGTTTTCGCGACTTGCATTACCATAAGTAAGTGAATATGCAAGAGTTAAATCCCACGGCAAATCGGCATTGAAAAACCCGCTAAATTTTGTCTCTTCATCATCGTCGTTAAATTGACTTTCTTTTCTGTCGTTCAAATCCACGTTTGTCCCAAAGAGATCATCCGCACGACCACCGTTTCTAAAACCTTGATTAGTTTTATCTTTTTTTGTTGTAGAGGCATCGCGACTTGTCAGAGAATATCCCATAGAAATATTGGCACTAGTCATTCTAAACAAACTTCCCCCATTATCTATATTAAAGGTATTTACTTTTCGGCCTGCATTGTCAATTGCATAAGGATCTAGAGTAGCTCCAAAATTGATCTGCATTTTGTCATTTAATATTGTCGTTCCGCCAGTAAGTCGGAGTGGTGACCATGCAAGTGTATCAGCTGCAATATTATAACTGGTAGAAAAGTTTAAGCTATTTAATAATTTAATCTTTTTGGGTGCTGTCTTGGTAGCGTCTTTATCTTTTACCTTGGCTTCGAATGTATTTGCTAAGCTGAATCCAACTAAACTAGACATATTGTTGCCCGGCACGCCATAAACAGATCCTTCAAATCTTGAATACTGTCGGTAAATTGTACTAGTACCATCATAATCGTACTCATCATAATACTGCTCAAAACTTGGAGTATAGCTGTAAGAGACAGTTGGTCTCATGACGTGTCTTATAGACTGAATGTTTTTATCTGCTCCAAAATTAAAAGTTCCGTAGATTGTTGTACCAAAACTTTGTGCAAACGAATAGGTTCGGAAAGCGTCAAAACCGCTTATTCTTTCAGTGACAACTTCATTTTCAAAAGTGTCAAAATACTTATTAACAGTATTTAAGGTCCAAGTTTCCTGATAGTTGAAAGTTGAAGTCGCACTAATGTGTTTTAGAAGTTTAAAATTCGTGCTTACGGGAATACTGTGCTGCATTCCGACATTCGCGTCTTTAAACATCTGACTTGTAAAAAACAATGAATCGGTAGTGGAAATTCGATTTTGTGCATTTGCACTATATTGGAAATTTATATTTTTAAAGAATCCTTTTTTAATACCATCTTTTGGCGCAAAAGGGAAAATCCTATCCACACTTACTTGCAGAGTAGGCAAGGTCATATCAATTTTCTCGGTCTGTGTATTTTGTTGGTGTGTCGCTGTCAATGACATATTGACTTGCGGTACTGAATTAAATGTTTTCGAATAAGAGACGGCGGAATTTAAAGTATTGTTTAATGTAGATCCAACATTAACTTGATTGATAGACTGCTGAAAATAGTTGCTGCTTCCTAAATTGACGGATGCAGTAAAGCGAGAACTGGGATTTGATTTTGAGTCCTTCATATGTGACCATTGCACATTGTAAATTTTTCCTTTTGCATAATCTGGAAATCCACGTTCGCTGGTGATCAAATTCTCAAAACGAACATTAAATACTCCACTAAAAGCGTAACGTTTTGCGTAGTTCGTTTCGGCACGCAAACCATAACTTCCATTTGTGTAGTAATCTCCCAAAACTGCCAAATCATAATGATCGCTAAGAGCGAAGTAATATCCTAAATTCTGCAATGAGAAGCCTCGTTGCTGAGAATCGCCATATGATGGTATTAAAATTCCTGAAGTGCTTTTGTCCGTCATCGGAAAAAAAGCAAAGGGTAAAGCAAGTGGAGTTGGAACATCCGCAATGACCATATTTGTAAATCCCACCACTACTTTTTTGCCCGGAACGAATTTTACTTTCCTAGTTTGAAAATAATATTCGGGATTGTCAATATCTTTTGCAGTAGTAAAAATCGCATTCTGCATATAGTAAACAGAATCACTTTCCTTTTTTGTTACGGCCGCTTTTATATTAAAATCTCCTTGATTGGTGCGGCTATTAAATACGAGTGCTTTTTTAGTTTTAAAATTAAATCGTATCGAATCTGGCGTTACGACGTTGGCGCCTTGTTTAAAAACTGGGTTTTGGGTAAGTTTTCCAGTCGAATCTTTTATGCGTCCGGCATAGATTTCGTCTTTTTCGTAGTTCATCACAATTTTTCCAGCGGTCAATTCGATGTCCTTATAATAAAGTTCTGCCTTATTATAGAGAGTCAGTAATTTTTTTTTCTGATCTATCGTAGTATAATCTTCTGCTTTGTACTTTATTTTGCCATCCAAGAAACTTTTCTGAGGTTTTAAAGTATCCTTTTTGATAGAATCTGTGACCGTTGCGAGATTTACTTCAATAACTTTATTATCAGTCTTTTGAATAGCTGGAGCGTCAAGCTTTTGAGATCTTGTTTCTTGTGAGTACATTTTTGCAGAACCTAATGTTAGGAAAAATGCTACTAAAACGATATTAAATAAGTTTGTGTGCAAAGGTTTTAATGCTATTTTTGTAAAAGTATGGTGTAGTTTTTGGAGCGTCAAACTTACAGATTATTTTTGTCCAAAAATAATCAAAATATATTTCTATAATCGAGTGTTCTCAATTAAATTAACTTTTACTCTTTATGTCTATCGCAAATAAAATTCAACTAGCATTCTTTATTGCCCTTGCAGCAGTCGGCAATAATATTTATGCACAAAATTCTAAATTTAAAGTAGTTCTTGATGCTGGCCACGGTGGCAAGGATTATGGAGCTGTTTATACTGGGCATATTGAAAAAAATATTGCTCTTGCCGTAGTGCAAAAAGTTGGCAAAATTTTAGAAAAAGACAGAAGTATCGAAGTAATATATACTCGAAAGACAGATGTTTTTATTGAACTAATTGAGCGTACAAATATTGCAAATAAAGCTGATGCGAATATTTTTGTTTCGATACATTGTAATGCAAGTAAAAATACTTCTGCAAGTGGATCAGAAACGTATGTAATGGGGGTGACAAAAAATGCTTCCAATCTTGAAGCTGCCAAACTGGAGAATCAGGTTGTTACGTTGGAGTCCGATTATAAGGAGAAATACGAGGGTTATGACCCAAAATCTCCACAGACAATGATTGGTATGACTTTAATGCAGGAAGAGTACCTTGAAAACAGTATTAATCTTGCCTCAAAAATCCAAGACAATTTTACAGATCAGCTTAAAAGAAGAAATCGAGGCGTAAAACAAGCTCAATTCCTTGTCCTTCATAAGGCATATATGCCGAGAGTATTAGTGGAAATGGGTTTTATTTCAAATCCGGAGGAGGGAAGAGCATTAGATTCAGATAGCGGACAGAATGATATTGCAGAGGCGATAGCGTCTGCGATTGTAAATTATAAAAAGGCATATTATGGATCTGGCTCAATAGCGGAAGATGAGAGACCTTCTCAGAAAGTGGAAACTAGACCGGCAACAAGACAGCCAGTTAAAGAGGTCGTAGAGGTAAAAACTCCTGAGCCAAAAGCTGCCGAGGTATCTGTAGCTAGCACAAAAGGCGTTGTATTTAAAATTCAACTTGCGGTGAGTGGTACAAAATTAGAAACTGCTCCTTATAATTTTAACGGACTCAATGCAATTTCTATGGAACCTGTAAACAATTTGTACAGATATATGTACGGTGCGGCATCAACATATGACGAAGCAAAAAATCTTTTAGCGCAAGCGAAAGAAAAGGGATATTCTACTGCATTTGTAATTGCGTTTAGAGATGGGCAGAAAATTACAGTTCAAGAAGCAATGAAATAAGAAATCGTTATTATAAGATATTATCCTAAATTTGTCAAATAAAAAAAAGGTACCATTGAAATTAACTAGAGAAATAAAAACAGCAATATTAGTTATAGCATCCATATTATTATTTATATGGGGTTACAGCTTTTTACAAGGGCGCGATTTGCTCACCGATTACAAAATACTTTATGCGAAATATGATAATGTAGAAGGTCTTGTCGAGGCATCGCCAGTTACGATCAATGGTTTTGTAGTAGGAAAAGTAAGAGCAATTGTTCTTGATAATACAACGGGAAAGCTCGTTGTAGAAATGCAAATAACTAGCGATTTTCCAATTTCTAAATCAAGTATCGTAAATATTTATGAGCCTGGGCTTATTGGCGGAAAGCAAATTCAGATTGTTCCGAATTTAGAAGATACAAATCTTGCGCTGTCGGGAGATTATTTAAGCAGTGGTGTCGTTCCAGGACTGACGTCTCTTGTTGGAGATAGATTATCGCCACTACAGGAGAAAATTGAAAAAGCAGTTGTTAGTGCAGATTCTGTTTTGGTGAATATTAATACTTTATTAGATCCTGCTACAAAAGCACATTTTAAAGCTAGCATGGCAAATTTAAATGCTACTCTATTAGAATTTAAAGGTGCCAGTCATAATGTAAATTTAATGCTTGCAGAAAATAGGTCAAAAATAGGAAGCGCCGTTTCAAATTTTGATCACACATCAAAAAATCTTGCCAAGGTTTCAGATTCACTTGCTAAAATCAACTTTAATAAATCAGCAAAATCTCTTGAAAATTCGTTGGCTAAAGTGAACAAACTAATGACAGATGTAGAATCTGGAAAAGGAACTTTAGGCAAATTGATGAAAGATGAAAAAGTATATGACAATCTTGAAGGTGCATCTCGTGAGCTTGAACAATTATTAAGTGACTTAAAACTAAATCCTAAGCGATATGTACACTTTTCACTTTTCGGAAAAAAAGCAAAAGCCTACGAGGCAGCTCCAGAGGTGCAAAAAGTGGAAGTACAAATAGTAAAGGATTCAACAGTAATTAAATAAATCTAATAATGGCATACTTGGATAATATATTATTTGTTATTCTACTAGCTTGTGGCTTTGGCTTTTTTGCTATTGGTATAAAGAAAATTGTTCGCAATATTAAACTCGGTCAGGACATTGACCGAAGTGACAATCCTTCAGCTAGGTGGGGGAATATGGCGCTAATTGCGTTGGGTCAACAAAGAATGGTTCGCAAGCCAATAGCTGGATTTTTACACATCATAGTCTATCTCGGATTTATAATTATAAATATAGAATTGCTGGAAATCATCATTGACGGAATTTTTGGGACTCACCGAATATTCGGATCGATGGGACTGGCTTATAATTTCCTAATCGCTTCTTTTGAAATTCTTGCTGTGCTTGTATTATTTGCAGTAATAGTATTTCTAATTAGAAGAAATATTATAAAAATAAAAAGATTCATTCAATCAGATTTGAAAGGCTGGCCACATGATGATGCGAATTATATTTTGTATTTCGAAATTGTATTGATGTCTCTGTTTCTATTAATGAATGCTTCAGATTATAATTTGCAGTTGAGAGATGTTGCCCATTATCAGCAAGTAGGTTCATTTCCTATAAGTCAATTTATAGCTCCTATTTTTGATGGAATGAGCGTGAGTATGGTAATCTTGCTTGAGCGTGCCTTCTGGTGGACGCACATTACCGGTATTTTGATATTCATGAACTACCTATACTATTCTAAGCATTTACACATTCTTCTTGCTTTTCCAAACACGTATTTTGCAGATTTAAATGCGATGGGTAAATTTAAAAACTCCGCTACCGTTACTGCGGAAGTTAAGATGATGATGGATCCAAGCATTGATCCATTTGCAGCTCCGGCAGCAGATGCAGTTGTAGAAGCTCCAGCAAAATTTGGCGCTAGCGATGTGCAAGATTTAAATTGGGTCCAATTACTTAACGCTTACACTTGCACAGAATGTGGTCGTTGTACTGAAGCTTGTCCTGCAAATATTACTGGTAAAAAATTATCTCCTCGTAAGATCATGATGGATACTCGTGATAGACTACAAGAAGTTGGGAAAAATATTGATGCCAATAAAGGAATATTTGTTCCAGATAACAAGACGCTCCTTAATGATTATATTACTCCCGAAGAACTGTGGGCGTGTACTTCTTGCAATGCATGCGTACAAGAATGCCCTGTTAATATCAATCCACTATCAATCATTATGGATATGAGGCAGTTTCTAGTTATGGAGCAGAGTGCAGCACCTGCATCTGTGAATAGTATGTTTAGCACTATAGAAAATAATGGTGCAGCATGGCCTTATAATCAACAAGACAGACTTAATTGGAAAGAAGAATAGAGTTTAAAACCCTGTTTTTTTTTAATTTAAAATTTTAAAAAAAATTATACAGCAATTCAATTTGCTAGTTTATAAAATAATCACAATGTCAGAAAAATTAATTGTGCCTACAATGGCCGAAATGCTCGCAGCAGGAAAACAGCCAGAAGTTTTATTTTGGGTTGGTTGCATGGGCAGCTTTGATGATCGTGCAAAAAAAATTACAAAGGCTTTTGTAAAAATTCTTAATAGATCTAATGTTTCATTCGCAGTTTTAGGTACTGAAGAAAGTTGTACTGGAGATCCTGCAAAACGCGCTGGGAATGAATTCTTGTTTCAGATGCAAGCAATGATGAACATTGAAGTTCTTAATGCTTACGAGGCGAAGAAAATTGTTACAGCATGTCCACATTGTTTTAATACCATCAAAAATGAATATCCTGAATTAGGTGGTACATATGAAATAGTACATCATACCGAGTTCTTGAAGTCTTTGCTAGACGATGGTCGTTTGACTATTGAAGGTGGACAGTTTAAAGGTAAAAAAATCACTTTCCATGACCCCTGTTATTTGGGACGTGCGAATAATATTTATGAAGCACCACGTGATTTAATTACAAAATTAGACGCCGAGCTTGTAGAGATGAAGAGATCTAGAAGTAATGGACTGTGTTGTGGAGCAGGTGGCGCACAAATGTTTAAAGATGCCGAACCGGGAGACAAAGAAATAAATGTTGAGCGTACCGAAGAAGCGTTGGAACTTCAACCAGAAATTATTGCAGCAGGTTGTCCCTTTTGCACTACGATGTTAACTGATGGTGTAAAAGCGAAAAACAAAGAGCAAGAAGTGAAAATCATGGATATTGCCGAACTAATAGCAAACGCTGCAGATTTGTAGATTTAGACCAAATCATTTAAAAAATTAAAATTATGTACGTTCCATTCGAAAATCTTCCTGAAGACTCTAAAATCTGGATATATCAATCTAATCGAAAATTTTCTGATGATGAATTCGCAGAAATCGAGGAAGGTTTAAAAAACTATTTAGAAAATTGGAGTGCGCACGGTGTAAGCCTTGAAGCTTCCTATCAGCTAAAATACAATCGTTTTATTATTCTTGCCGTTAATCAGGAGGTTCAAGCTGCGACAGGTTGCTCTATAGACGATTCTGTGAGATTTATACAAGAGCTTGAGAAAAAATATGATGTCGACTTGCTTGACAAAATGAATGTTACTTTTAAATTAGGTGATCATATTGCTCACAAATCTTTAGCTGAATTTAAAAAAATGGCAAAAGAAAAAGCAGTTTCTGGGAACACAATTGTATTTAATAACTTGGTTAACGACCTTGGTGAATACAATGAATATTGGGAAGTTCCCGCTGTAGATAGCTGGCATAGCCGATTCTTTTAAAAAAAAACACTTCAATATGCGCATTTATTTAATAGCACTACTTTTTGTAGTGCAATATTCTTTCGCGCAACTTCGCGTAAAAGCTCCAATTCTTAAGCGAACTCCTGAAACTATTTGGGTAGATAGTCTTTACAATCAAATGACTTTGGATGAGCGTATTGGTCAGTTGTTTATGATTGCTGCATACTCGAACAAGGATACAGTTCACGAAAATAGAATTGCTAGACTTGTCAAAAATTATAAAATTGGAGGGGTAATCTTTTTTCAAGGAGGGCCGATCAGACAAGCAAATCTTACCAATAGATATCAATCATTATCAAAAATTCCGTTATTCGTTGGTATTGATGCAGAGTGGGGATTATCGATGAGATTAGATTCTGTTGCTAGATTTCCTTGGAATATGACTTTGGGAGCTATTCAAAATTTAGATCTTATTACAAAAGTTGGAGACGCATATGGTATAGAAAGTAGGAGGATGGGTGTTCACTTCAATTTCGCTCCCGTATTAGATATCAACACAAATCCATTAAATCCTATCATCGGTACTCGTTCATTTGGTGAGGATAAGGAAAATGTCACCAAAAGAGCTTCAGCTTTGATGCGAGGAATACAGCGGCAGGGAGTTTTCGCAACCGGAAAACATTTTCCAGGGCATGGTGATACTTCTGTAGATTCACATTACACACTTCCAGTTGTAAACTTTACTAAAGAGCGATTGGAAAGTACTGAATTTTACCCGTACAAAAAGCTCTTCAAGGATGGATTAGCCTCAGTAATGGTGGCGCATTTACAAGTACCAGCATTAGAACCTAGAGAAAATTATCCAACGTCACTTTCGTATAATGTTGTCACAAATGTGTTACAGAAAGAGTTAGGATTTAAGGGACTAATCTTTACCGATGCACTTAACATGAAAGGAGCATCTAACTTTAAGCAACCGGGTGATATCGATTTAGAAGCATTTTTAGCTGGAAATGATATTTTGCTTTTTGCTGAGGATGTGCCTTTGGCATTAGAAAAAATTTGCGTGGCATATCAAGATTCGATTGTTACTGAAGAACGTTTGGAACATTCTGTGAAAAAGATTTTGAAATATAAATATAAAGTGGGACTAGATCATTATCATCCAATCAATACCAATAACTTATATAACGATCTTAACAATCTAAAAAATGAAGCTTTGCAGTATGAATTGTATGAAAATGCAATTACTGTAATAAAAAATAAAAATAATATTCTGCCGATTGAGAAATTGGAAAATGAAAGAATTGCTTACGTAAAATTAGGCGATGACAGTCAAAGTCCATTTGTGGAAACTCTGAAAAAATATACTGAGGTCACAGAAATTCAAGATTCAAATATTGACTCCTTACTTTTTCGATTAAAAGACTTCACTAAAGTAATAGTTGGTTTTCACAAACCTGATGGCGCATGGAAAAAACATGACTTTAAACAATCTGAAGTTGCAGTATTAGATGCTATTGCAAAAAAGAATTCGGTGATTTTAGATATTTTTGCCAAACCGTATGCATTGATGGCAATAAAGAATTTTGATAATATCGATGCGATTATTGTTTCGTATCAGAATACTGATATTTCGCAAATTGTTTCCGCAGAGCTAATTTTTGGTGCTATTGAAGCAAAAGGGAAACTTCCTGTTTCTATCAATAAAAATTTCTCCGTTAATGACGGTTTATCTACGAAAAAACTGAATAGACTTGGATTTACTTCGCCAGAAAACGTCGGAATGAGTTCGACTATCTTGTCAAAAATAGATCAAGTAGCGCAGAAAGCTATCGACAAAAAAATGACACCTGGAGCTCAAGTATTAGTGGCAAGACATGGAAAAGTAATTTTCCAGAGATCTTACGGAACTCACTCTTACGAGAAACAAATAAAAGTATCGAATGACGACATTTATGATGTTGCTTCGATTACTAAAGTTGCAGCGACACTTCCAAATGTAATGCAGCTTTTTGATAAAAACGTTCTGAATGTCGACAGTAAATTGGGCGACATGCTTCCTCAGTTAAAAAACACCAATAAATCGTCAATTGATTTGAAGCATTTACTTACCCACTCTGCAGGTTTACAGGCTTGGGCAGCTTTTTATAAAAAGACTTTGGACGATAAGGGATTTCCATTAGAGAAATATTATAAACACACTTTTACCAAAGACTTTTCGCTTCAAGTGGCGGAGAATTTATTTATAAGAAACGATTATAAAGATTCTATTCTTAAGTACATTGGCGATAGTCCCTTGAGTGGCGACAATAAATATAAATACAGTGATTTTGCGTTTATTATTCTAAAGAATTATTTGGAACAAAATAGTGGTAAAAAACTCGATCAGTTAAGCGAAGATAATTTCTATAGTATTTTAGGAATGAACAATACCATGTTTAATCCGCTCAGAAAATTTGATATGAGCAGAATTCCTCCAACGGAAAACGACACCTATTTTAGGCATCAAATTATTCAAGGCTACGTACATGATATGGAAGCTGCAATGGAGGGCGGAGTAGGCGGTCATGCTGGATTATTTTCAAATTCAATGGATCTTGCTAAGTTAATGCAAATGTATTTGCAAAAAGGAAATTACGGAAATCACCAGTTCTTTACTGAAAAAACCTTCGATACTTTCAATAAACAGATCTATGCAGATATGCGCAATCGTCGTGGATTAGGTTTTGACAAACCACAATTTCCAGGAGATTCTGGACCTACCTGCAACTGCGTTTCTACACAAAGTTTTGGTCATACAGGATTTACAGGAACAATGGTCTGGGCAGATCCAGAAACAGATATTGTTTATATATTTTTGTCAAATAGAACTTTCCCAACTGCGGAAGTAAATACTTTAAGCAAAGAAAATATTCGCGAAGATATTCAGAAAATTATTCAACAGTCAATAATTTTAAACAACTAGAATAACTAGGTATTTTGGACATTAGGTCAAAATCGACCTTTCAATTTTTGAAAAAAAGAACATGAAAATAGCAATTGTATGTTATCCTACATTTGGTGGGAGTGGAGTAGTAGCAACTGAGTTAGGTCTCGAGCTTGCGCACAGAGGACACGAAGTACATTTTATAACATATAGTCAGCCGGTACGACTGGCGTTATTAAGTCCAAATGTACATTATCACGAAGTAAACGTTCCAGAATATCCGTTATTTCACTATCAGCCTTATGAACTTGCTTTATCAAGTAAATTGGTTGATATGGTCAAGCTTTACAATATTGAAATTCTTCATGTTCATTATGCCATTCCGCATGCTTACGCGGGTTATATGGCCAAGCAAATGCTCAAAGATGAAGGAATAGAAATCCCCATGGTAACCACTCTTCACGGGACTGATATTACACTTGTAGGGAATCATCCATTTTATAAACCTGCGGTTTGTTTCAGTATCAATAAATCGGATGTCGTAACTTCTGTCTCCGAGAGTTTGAAACAGCAGACCTATGATTTATTTAATGTTACAAAGGAAATTCACGTTATTCCAAATTTCATCGAAGTCAACAATAACACAAACGATCCGACAATTCCATGTATGCGTTCGGCAATTGCCAGAAAGGAAGAACGTATTATTACGCACGTTAGTAATTTCAGAAAAGTAAAGAGAATTCCCGACGTAATTAGAATATTTAATCAGATTCAAAAGAAGATTCCTGCCAAATTATTGATGGTAGGTGATGGCCCTGAAAAAGCTGCTGCAGAGCAATTATGTCAAAAATTAGGTATTTCAGATAAAGTCCTTTTCCTTGGAAATAGCAATGAAATAGATGAGATTTTGAGCTATACAGATTTGTTCTTACTTCCATCTGAGACAGAAAGTTTTGGACTTGCTGCACTTGAAGCAATGGCTTGGCGAGTGCCAGTAATTTCGAGTAACTCTGGCGGTCTTCCGGAAGTGAATATCGATGGTGTTTCGGGATTCTTAAGCAATGTTGGTGACATCGATTCAATGGCGGTAAATGCATTATCAATTTTAGAAAACGATGATACGCTTGCTGTTTTTAAAGCAAATGCCTTGGAAGTTGCCAAGACTTTTGATATTAAAAACATACTACCTTTATATGAAGATCTTTATAGAAAAGTACTAAATAAAGAAATATGAAAAAGCTAGTACTCCTGATGAGCAGCATTTTTATTGTTGCTTGTTCCACGCAAAAGTCTCAAAAAAATTCCGAACATCCTTTGTACGAAGTTTTATTGCAGAGCGATCAAGACGGTGGAGAATTTCAATTTTACGAAATATTATCGGAAGCTAAAGAAGTTAAAATGCTTTTGAGCGATCCGGATTTACGCAAAAAGATTGATGATGATGATATTAAAACATCCAGTTTTCTTATTCTAAATATGGGTGAGAAAACCTCTTCTGGTTATTCGATAGGAATAGATTCTGTCGAAGAGCAGGCAGATAAGATTATTGTGACTGTGAAGGAAACTAAGCCTGAGCAAGGATCTATGACCGCCTCGGTGATGACGTATCCGTATGCAATTGTAAAAATAAATTCTAAGAAAAAGATCGAGATCAAATAAATTTTTGTTTTTATTAGAAATAAAATCTTCGTTTTAATAGTTCTTTTTGGGCCAGCTCTGCGCCAGAACTTTTTAGGTACAATCACGAATTTTCGGCTGACCTGGTCATGCTAATCGTTCCGAATCCTTTGTGTTGCAATTGCGCCGGAAATCCACAAGAACGGATTTGCTGCGCTGGTTTGCTTCGCTCGGTGCTCTTATATCCTTCTCACAGAAATTTCTTTGAACGACTATTTAGATATATTACAATAATATGTAGCTTCCAGAAATTTTTTGAAAAGTAGAATTTCCGTAAAATATGAAAATTAATAGCCAAGACTGGATCAACCTTATACAGTAGGAAATTAAAAAACAAAACACTTAACGTAGTTAAAAATACTGACGCTTTTTTGTATTTGCTTGTTGCTGTTTTCCAATTTTAAGTGAAAGGCATAGTTTTGAAAAATGCCTGCTTTGCAATTGGAAAGATAATGGGCGAAATGCTGAAAATAAAAATTTAATTTTAGCTAGAGCAAACTAAGATAATTCATTATGAGTAAGTAGAGAAAATTTCAAAAAATACCTAACATCGTACAGACCTTCTGATAAATCCAATTTTGAGAAAACTTGCTATAAGAAATTATTTGACGGATTAATAGTTTTTGATTTGACTTTAATAAAAAGACAGATAATTCAAAAATATAATTCAGCAATGAATATAACAGACGGAATCGAGAGAGATGAATTATTAAGTGAAATTTCAGAACTCCAAAAAAAAATACTATAAAGATCTCGATGAAATAGGTCGTAGTATCTACGCAAAAAAAGGATTGGGGAGTAGTCAAATTTTAGCTCAATAAAGTGCTGAATTCCATTGTTGTGACAGGAAAGTAAAGCCACAAGCAGCGATATTTACTCCTTAAATGATGGCAATATCTAAGGTATTAGCTAAACTTCGAAGTCCAACAAGGACGACACCTTTAAGGAATAGTTGACATCCATTCCAACATAGTACTGTTTTACAGATTTAACGTTGAAAGGGTGTTAAATCTTTTTTAGCTTGGATTGTATACAATGGAGAATCCCCTAGCCGTGATAGCAGCGTAAATCCCGCAGGCGGCAGGTTTATTTTTTCCTAGACAAAAAGAGCGACCGAAGGAAGCTCCTTTTGGGCTATTGGAAAAAAAGACCTGCAACGAGGAATTGTAGAGGATAGCGCGAAAAGCTTCAAAAAATAATTACTATTCCTTCAAAAACTTTGAAAATTGAATCAAAAAAAGAGGTCCGATTTGAAATTTCAAATCGGACCTCTTTGCTTATATTAACTATTCTAGAAACTTTCTGCTGATGCTTTTTTCCAATATACAAGGAAATCTTGGGGAACTGAATGCTCATCTAGAAGACAACCTTTTGGCAAATCAGGGTAGGTTTCTGCAAACGTCTGAATTTTTGTTCTATCAACACGCATACTAACTACAGAACGATCGACCTCGTTAGGGTGCGCAATTCCTGCGGATGCCATTAGTTCCATGGCACTTTTGACAGTTTCATGTTGGAATCTAGCGACTCTCACACTTTTATCACCAGGTACAAGACCTTTGACTAATTTAGGATTCTGAGTAGCAATACCTGTAGGACATGTGTTAGTATGACATTCTAAAGCTTGAATACATCCAAGGGCAAACATCATTCCACGTGCCGAGTTACAAAGATCTGCTCCAGTAGCTAAAGTTTTAATAATATCAAAACCAGTAATAATCTTACCACTACAGATAATTTTGACTTGATCTTTAATTCCAAATCCATTAAGACAGTCGTAAACAAACGCTAGAGAATCTCTTAACGGCATTCCGACGTGATCTGAATATTCTTGTGGAGCAGCACCTGTACCACCTTCACCACCGTCAACGCTGATGTAGTCAATATAAGTATTTGTCTGAACCATTGCTTTACAAATAGAGATAAATTCTGATTTATTACCAATACAAATTTTAATCCCTACCGGTTTTCCACCCGATCCTTCACGCAATACTTTTACGAAGTCCATTAATTCTAATGGAGTTTTAAAAGCCGAGTGAGAAGGAGGAGAGATAATATCAATTCCTCTTTTTACAAGGCGGATTGCTGCAATCTCATCTGTAACTTTTTCTTTTGGCAAAATTCCACCGTGGCCTGGTTTTGCACCTTGAGAGAATTTAATTTCCACCATTTTCACATTGTCAAGCGTCGCTCTTTGTGCATAATGCTCTGGAGAGAAATTTCCGTCATCATCACGACAAGAGAAATAGCCTGTACCAATATTCCAAACAAGATCACCACCTTTAAGCATGTGGTAAGGAGAAATTCCACCTTCGCCAGTATTGTGGTAAAAACCACCTTGTTTTGCTCCATCGTTTAATGCCAAAATGGCATTTTTACTAAGAGAGCCAAAACTCATAGCACTAATGTTGTATAAACTTGCATCGTATGGTTTAGCACATTGCGAAGAACCAATTCTGATACGAGGATTTGTATCCACATCAGTAAAAGGAATCGCTTTTATACTATGGTTGATCCATTGATATCCTACTTTATAAACATCTAACTGAGTACCGAATGGATTTGAATCTGTCTCTTTTTTACTTCTTTGGTAAATAAGGCTTCGCTCTAAACGATTAAACGGTTTTCCATCCAAATCTGTCTCAACGAAATACTGTCTAATTTCAGGACCGATTGATTCTAGAAGGTATCTCAAGCGACCTAATAGTGGGAAGTTACGGCGTATTGTCTTTTTGGATTGAAACATATCGTACAACCCCATTATGATTAAAGGAAGAAATATCATCAATAGAAAGGCAGCCTTCCAATTGATATAAGTCATTATAGCAATTATTGCTATGGAGGTAATACTAAAAATTACAAAAACTTTTCTCATTATAATACTTTTATATGAAACTAGGTTGTTTTATTTTTTGGATAAAACTTTATTTAAAAACATTTATTAAATACATACTATGCTGGAAATTTTCGACGGCTTTCCAGCGCTTTGTGCTAGTGCAAATTGTGTGCCTTTGACTATGAAATTCTACTTTTTCTTCATAATTAAATTCTTTTTTTTGAAGCACAAAGGGTTAGGTATAAAAATCCTCTTCCGTTGGTTTATTTTGCCAAGTAAAAAGATCGCAACGAATAACCCTGCCGCTTTTTAAGGCAGCTGCCCAAATTATTAAAAATTACAATTTCATAATTTCCTTGCATACTATATAGAAGGAAATACAATCATTAAAATGTTCCTTCTTTTAGGATGCGCATTTCAGAACGCAAATTTAGTACAAACTTTATGATATATCGGTACATTTCACATCCCAATTTGAAAAAAGCTTGTTTAACTTAGTTAAACATTTCTTAAACAAAAAAAGAGCACAACATTTCATCTGATAAATCCCGAAAATCGAAATTTTTCACTTGGAAAACAAAGCAAGAAATAATTTTTATTTTAAAACTTGGTGATGAATATTCTAAATTTAAGTATCTGTTAGATAGCGTTTTATGTAAATTTATTTATAAATAAAAATAGAAGTTTATATCTTTATTTATTAAAGTCAATAAATTTTTTTCTCCTCTATCAATATTAACTCAATCAGTATCGTTATTTTTAAGGATTGGATATAATTACAACAAAATTAATGCAACCATTATATTATGAATTACTACAAAATTAAAAATTTAGAGCAATACTTTCGGCATTATAGAAAATCAGTAGATAAGCCCGAGGAGTTCTGGTCTAATATCGCTACAAAAAACTTTAAGTGGGAAAAACCTTGGAAAACAACCCTCGAAATTGATGATGAGGAAAGTAGAGTAGAATGGTTTAAGGAAGGGAAGTTAAATATAGTGACAAATTGCATTGATAGGCATTTAAAAAAGTCGGGAGATAGAACTGCAATTATTTTTGAACCAAATAATCCTAATGAAGAATCCAAGCATATTACGTATCACGAGTTGGATAAGCGAGTGTCAAAAATGGCAAATGTGCTCAAAGATTATGGCGTGCAACGCGGAGATAGAGTTTGTATTTACTTACCAATGATCGTCGAACTTTCTGTTGCAATGCTAGCTTGCGCCAAAATAGGAGCGATACATTCAGTAATATTTGCAGGATTTTCAGCTACAGCAATTGCATCGCGCATCAATAATTTAGAATGTAAGCTACTTATTACCTCTGATGGAAGCTATCGCGGGAATAAAACGATGAATTTGAAAGAGATTGTCGACGAAGCCTTGAAAGATTGTCCGACAATCGAAAATGTTCTAGTTGTTAATAGAATTGACGCAGATATAAATATGACTGAAGGCCGAGATTTCTGGCTTCAACCATTATTAGATTCTGCAAAGGAGAAGTGCAAAACAGAGATTATGGATGCCGAAGATCCTCTGTTTATATTATATACAAGCGGATCTACAGGAAAGCCAAAAGGAATGGTTCATACTATTGGAGGATATATGGTTTTTACGGCCTATACTTTTCAGAATGTTTTCAATTATAAAAAGGGTGATATTTTTTGGTGTACTGCTGATATTGGTTGGATTACAGGACACAGCTATATTTTATATGGACCGTTACTCAACGGAGCAACAACAGTAATTTTTGAAGGTATTCCTTCTTATCCAGACTTTGGTCGTTTTTGGGACATAATAGACAAACATAAAGTGAATCAGTTTTATACAGCTCCCACAGCAATTAGAGCGTTGGCGAGAGAAAAGTTAGAATGGGTAGAGTCGCACGATTTATCTTCTTTAAAAGTTATTGGATCTGTTGGAGAGCCAATAAATGAAGAAGCTTGGCATTGGTACAACAACCACGTGGGCAAACGAAATTGTCCGATTGTAGATACCTGGTGGCAAACAGAAACTGGTGGAGTTATGATATCGCCGCTACCATTTATTACTCCAACAAAACCTACATATGCTACTTTGCCATTACCTGGAATTCAGCCAGTATTGGTGGATGCGAATGGAAAAACATTAAAGGGAAATCAGGTTGATGGAAATCTTTGTATTAAATTTCCGTGGCCGGGGATAGCTAGAACAATTTGGAAAGATCACAAGAGATATATTGAAACCTATTTCTCCGCCTATCCTAAGAAATATTTCTCCGGAGATGGTGCTCTTCGCGATGAAGTAGGTTATTACAGAATAACGGGTAGAGTGGATGATGTGGTGATAGTTTCTGGTCACAATCTAGGTACGGCGCCAATTGAAGATGCTATAAATGAGCATCCAGCGGTTGCGGAATCTGCGGTAGTAGGATCGCCGCATCCTATTAAGGGGAACGCATTATATGGATATGTAATGCTAAAAGAAAGTGGTGAGAGCAGAGTACGTGAGAATTTATCCAACGAAATAAATCAACATATCGCGACGCATATTGGTGCAATTGCTAAATTAGACCGAATTCAGTTTGTAGAATCGCTACCTAAAACAAGATCGGGAAAAATTATGAGAAGAATTTTGCGAAAAATTGCAGAAGGTGATTTTTCTAACTTTGGAGACACATCAACTTTGGTAAATCCCGAAGTAATCGATATTATAAAAGATAATAGAATAGAATAATTTCTATACTTTAGAAAAAGCAGGACTCAATATCTATTGAATATTGAGTCTTGCTTTTAATTTTAAAAATACTAATGCATTTGCATAAGCTTGCTCTAGTGCCGAGTCTAATGGTGGTACCGGTATTTTAAATTCCTGAAATATATCTTCGTTTGCAATTGTTCGTTCTGTAGATTCTTTCCACTTCTTGTACATTATTTCGATGTCAAGTGCGTCATTTTTAAGTCGACCGCAATGCATTTTTTCCAAAACTTCGTTTATTAGTTCAAAATCATGATGAATTTTGTAGCCCACTATTGTGGCATTTCCAATATATTCTATGAATTTCTCAAAAGCCTGTTCCTCACTCATCTTTGTAAGCTTTGTATTGATCAAGAAATCATTCGAAAGTCCCTTGTCGTGAGTGTATTTATATTGAAGAATCATATTTTCAAAAGTATCAGCCAAAACAATTCGATTTTTTGAAACTGTAATCGCTCCAAAAGAGAAAATTACGTCCTCAAGTGGATTGCTGCCAGATTTGATGGTATGTAGTACAATAAAATTGGTAGGTTTACTATCAAATTTTGCCAAATACTTTTTCCAAAATTCAGGGTATTCTTTGCTTATATGTTTGAGCCAGTCCAGCATATTATGAAAATTGCGTTAATTTGAAATTATCTTTAATTAATTCTTCCAATTCTTTGAAAGTAGAAAGTGCCGCTTTCAGTTTTTCTCTATCACTTTTTGTCCAAGAATCAAGATCTACATACTGACCATTAGTGTCATGTCTAAAACCTTCTTGAGCACGAAACCTAGAGATGACGAGGAATGCCTCGGCGGTACGATGGTATATTTCCGAATTTTTCTTGTCAACAACTGCTAATTCTTTTAGTCGCAAATAAGTATTATTTACACCTCGTATATTCTGACTTAGAGTCAAGATTCGTGCGGCCTCTATAAAAGGAAGAAGTCCGCGCGATTTTATGTCAAATTTACCTTTATGTTCACCTTCTTCTTCAATATTAAATTTCTTAAAGAAGCCGAATGCTGGCGGCTTGCGCAGCGCATCATTTCCTAAATAGTCAAAGAAAGATTTATTGTTTTTTAAATTTGCAAAAATAGTATCTGTGATTTGCTCTGCCAGTTTCGAATCACCGAAGACTAGTTCATAATCAAAGAAAATAGTACTCGCTTCTTTACTTTTCCCCGGGCTTAACATCCATAGACTATACGTTTTCTGCCATTCTTCAAGAGATTTCGACCATAAGAGGTTGCTTGCACTGTATCCATTTGGCGACTTTGGAAAACCTATTTCTTCCAAACTAACAGCAACTTTTCGCGCAAGTCTAATAAAGTAATCTTTTACACTTCGATACTGATCTTCTGCAACATTCTGAAAAATAAGAATACTATTTTGGTCAGTAAGTAACAACTGCTCCTTACGACCTTGACTTCCAATACTCAACCAAGCAAAAGGAGTAGGAGCCGAGCCCATTTCTAAAATCGCATGCTGTACACATCTTTTGATAAGTGCAATTGTCACTTCCCCCGAAATCGCATTTATATGAGACATCGGAATGTTTTTGGATAGTGAACTCTGAATTAGATCTGCCAATTTAGATCGTACCTGTTTCAATTCTCGATTATTGCGAGCAATATTGATCTCTTTTATTAAAATACCGGGATTGTTTGCCTGCGCTGTTATCAAATCTCGCTGAGAAATACTTCCAACAATAGCAGATGTATTCGATCCATCCTTGGTGACACAAAGATGTGTAGTAGACGACGATATTAATAAGAGTTGTGCTTCTGCCAATGAGGTGTTTTCGGCAATCGTAACCACCGCCGACATAATATTTTTTACCGAAGTGTCCAACGGATATCTTCCAGTAGCAATTTTACTTCGAATGTCTGAGTCTGTAACCATTCCCAGCGGAGTATTATTGTAGGATACAATTATATGATCCGCCATATTATCTGTCATTTCCCGTGCAATCTCTATCGCAGTAGCGGTAATCGGACATTGTAAGGGCGATTTATTATAATTTAGATTTTGAAAATACTGAATTTCACTTTGTCTATTATCATAACTACTTTGTACAATACCCTCAGATCCTTGAAAAGCGCTGATAGGAGAAGATAGGGTATTTGCATTAAAACGCTGTTGCACGTACTCCATAACCTCTTTATTAGAATCCATAAAAGGTCGGAAAAGACTAACGGGAATCGCAAACAAAATGCTTTCTTCACGTGCAAATGCACTAATTAGGTAGTTGCTTTTTTCAAAAAGTGGTCGAAGTCCAAATATTCCTCCAGGAGCGACCTTATTAATAATGGTTTCTTCGCCTTCAATGAGCGTATTTAAATTTATAGCGCCAGAGGCAAGCATATAAAAACTCTCATGAAGAAAGTCATTGATTATAAATACCGATTTACTTTTCTCAATATTAATTACAAATGTTCCATTGATGATATAGCGAACATCCTCGATAGGAAGCGCATTAAATGGCGGATAAATTTTAAGTATTTCGGCTAGACGGAGTCCTACTGTGTTCATACTAGTTTTTGTGATATTGCTGAGTAAAAATATAATATATATAGGTCGAAAACAATAACAAATCAGATGCAAAATCAACTTTAACGATTACTTATCAGTTTGCGAAAAATCAGATCATTATTTTTCAAATCACTCACAGATAATTAATGCAAAAAACTTCATGTTGCTAGTTGTTTCGTATTTTTTTTTGGGCGCACCACTCGCCAGAACGACTTTTTTTAATATTCAAAATTTCGTAGGCTCCTGTCAGGCTGTCCACTATATCTTTGCTGCGAGAAATTATTAGATAACATTAAATATTCAATTTGGCAGCAAAGGATGCCGCTCCCATCCTTTGCGCAGAGGGAAGTGGTAGCAAGATGATTTTTCCCATTAATTTGACGATTAGTTGATTTATAAATCGACAAAGTAAACTTTACGATAGTGTAATAATATAATTCCACGCTATATATTTGCAATAAATCAAAATTGTTTACCGACAAATCGCTATTATAAGACAGATTTTTAAGCGATTAAATTTTGATCTTGTCACGTTTTGTAATAGCTGAGAAATTGAATTTGTACATGTGATATTTGACTAATTTGAAGCCCAAATAGTGGCAACTGCACTAAACATTGAAAAAAATCGACCATTCTAAATCAGACTGTTTAAGTTTTTTTAAAATTTCGTTTTTGACATAAGAAAACTTTATTGTAAATAAAGCCTTGCGAATTGGAACTTTCAAACCAAATAAAATTGTCCCCGAAGAACATATCAATGAACACTCTAAATTTGGCAAAAGCAAAATCATCTACGGTTAAATTATAGATTTCAAAAACAAATTTAGTATTTAAAAACATTGGATGAGCAGATTAGGAGAACGAGAAAATCTTGTCAAAGAAAAATTATAAATTTGGCGAAAGAGCAGTAATAAAATTAAAAGTAAATGAACTTTTAAAATGACCAAATCAAGAGAAAATTACTTATAATTTTTCAGAACAACGTCGTTTAGAATTTAAGGCTTCAAAAGTGGCCTTGGTATATTTCGCGAAAGCGTATTATAATATAAAATTACATTCTTTAATGTCAGATCATGTAGTATTAGAAATCAAATTACTTATTATCGTCATTTAGATATACGCAAATAATTTAAAGGGAATAGGAAGCTTTCATAATTCCTATTTTACATAATATAAATTATGGTTCAAATTGTAAAACAACTAAATAGGGCTTATTAGCAGCATTCTCTACTGATATTAGACTTTATGAACTACAACCGTCGTATTTGTAAAATACACTACTGCAGATCCTACCATGAGATTTATGGATGCAACTAGATAAAACATGAAATCTAGTTCTAGATTATCAAAAATGTCCTGTATTCCCTGACCAATTATTTGCAAACTTGAGCCAACTATCAGGAAAATAATCGCCCAAAATTTAAGGATAATCTTGGCCAATCTATGTTTCGTAATAATCATACCGATAATTGCCGCTTGAATTAGAATAGGAATAATTCCCCAAACTTCTCCAAAAGTCATTATTATATAACAATTATAAAAAATCAGACATCCTAATAATGCTAAAACGCAGAAATAAAATGTCTGATTTTTGAATTCAGTAATTTGCATAATATTATAGACTATCTCTAAATTTTTTACCAATCAAAAGCATTAATTTGATATTATAATCTTCTATAAGCCATTCCTTGTAGTTTTTACTACAATGACTCAAGCATGCTGCATATTTCTTCATGCGCCATTCAATATCTCCCTCAAGTTCTTTGGCAAGCTTTTTAGCATCGATTAATTCTTCAGAATTGTCAATACACATATTTGCGTGCTGCTCAAGAGAACGCTCTAAAACTACTTTTGATCGTAAATTTGTTGCGATAATATCTCTATGTTGTTCCTCAACATCAAAATCTACATCCGCGGTTTTTGCGAACTTTGCGCGCAATTCAGGAGGCATTACATATCTAAAATGAGTTTCAATCTCCAAGTCATCTCGTAGATTATCTAGATAAAATTCTGGTTGCTTGAAAATGTGCTGCCAATCAATTGACTGATCCCACAGACCAAATCGTGCAGCATTATTTCCTAAATCTATAATAGTAAAGTTGTTTTTATGCGCCAATTTTCTAGATCCACGACCAATCATCTGAAAATATAAGGTCAGAGATTTTGTCGCTCTGTTCAAGATAATTGTGTCGACTGTAGGTTCATCAAAACCAGTTGTCAAAATACCTACTGATGTCAAAATTGCATCAGGAGTTTTCTTAAACCAAGTCAAAATATCTTTTCGTTCGTCAGCAGTACTCGTATTATCAAGGTGTCTAATTGGGTAACCTGCTTCTTTAAATGTTTCGTAAACATATAGCGATGTGTTGATTCCATTATTGAAAATCAACGTCTTTTTACCTAAAGATTTCTCCGTATATGCATGCAAAAGTTTCTCTTGCATTGCCATATTCGAGTATAATTCATCGGAAGATTTTACGGTATAATCTCCGTTAATCCCAACTTTCAATGAAGTTAATCCTACATCATAGCTATATGTAGTAGCTTTTGCTAAAAAGCCATTATCAATAAGAGATTTGATAGTATCACCAACAACAAGTTCATCATAATTCTCATTCATCGGGAGCTTTACATTTGAACTCAAAGGTGTTGCAGTTACTCCTAATATAAACGCATTAGGAAAAGAACTTAACAACTTTCTAAAAGAATTGTAATGTGCCTCATCAATAATTACAAGTCCTACATTGTCTAGTTGTAATTTTTCGTCGTTGATACGATTTTTCAAGGTTTCAACCATTGCAACAAAGCAAGAATATTCATCTTGATCAGGTAGTTCTTTTACTTTACTGTTTATGATTTTGTTTTTAACATCAAAACCTTTCAGCATTTTTGATGTTTGTTTACAAAGCTCAATTCGGTGTGTAAGAACAACAACTTTCTTATCGTTATTTTTCAAATATCTTCTTACAATTTCAGAAAAAATTACTGTTTTTCCTCCACCAGTTGGTAATTGGTATAGTAAGTGAAAATTTGGTTTTGCATTTTCCAATCGGTCAAAAATGGCATCAATATCTGTTTGCTGATAATCGTATAATTCTTTCCTTTGTTCAACAACAGCTACTGATATAGTTCCTTTTTCTTCGATTTCAAATTCTGGCATAATAGATATTTAGGGCGTTTTTCAATTTTGCAAAAGTACGCTGAAAAAAAGGGTTTGTCCCT
>CBDUDY010000003.1:0-41232 GCA_965366055.1 uncultured bacterium | reverse complement strand
CCTACATTAGTTGCATTTGATAAACTCAACACTAACAATTTAAAATGAGCGAATCTTCATTACTAAAGCAAGCTGCCTCGAGCAGATCCTTGAACAGTGAGTTAGCCCAAAACTTGTAAAAACCAGAGTTTATACAATTTTCTGATGTAGGCTTTTTTTTATATATAAATTTAAACACTAATGGACAGTACACTATTAATAGTAATAGCCGGAATAGTTGGCATCGCGGGTGGTTTCTTAATCGCCAAACTTCTAGAAAGAAGTAATATTTTCAACCTACTAAAAAATGCAAAACAAGAGGCAGCTTCAATTTTAAAAGATGCAAATATTGATGCAGAAAACATCAAAAAAGATAAAATTCTTCAAGCAAAGGAAAAATTTATTGAACTTAAATCAGAGCACGAACAAGTAATTTTAGGACGTGATAAAAAAATTGCAGAAGTAGAAAAAAGAGTACGTGACAAAGAATCTCAAATTTCAAGCGAGCTTTCAAGAGCTAAGAAAGTAAACGACGACTTCGAAACAAAAACCACCGAATTATCTTCTCGAATTTCAACTCTTGACAGAAAGCAGTCTGAATTAGATAAAATGCACCATAGTCAACTGGAAAAACTTGAAACTATTTCAGGACTTTCCGCAGACGAAGCAAAAGAGCAACTTATAGAAGGATTGCGCGGTGAAGCCAAAACTCAGGCGATGGCTCACATACAAGACACAATCGAAGAAGCAAAACTTACCGCTCATCAAGAAGCCAAGAAAATCATTATCAATACCATTCAACGTATTGGTACAGAAGAAGCAGTTGAAAATTGCGTATCTGTATTTAATATCGAATCTGATGATGTTAAAGGTAGAATTATTGGTCGTGAAGGTAGAAATATTCGCGCCCTCGAAGCGGCTACTGGAGTAGAAATCATTGTTGATGATACACCTGAAGCAATTATCCTTTCTTGTTTTGACCCTGTACGTCGTGAGATAGCTCGATTAGCGCTTCACAAATTAGTGACTGATGGTCGAATTCACCCAGCGAGAATTGAAGAAGTTGTTGAAAAAACTAGAAAACAAATTGACGACGAAATTATCGATGTCGGTAAACGTACTGTGATCGATCTTGGTATTCACGGTTTACATCCTGAATTGATTAAAGTTGTAGGAAGAATGAAATACAGATCTTCTTACGGACAAAACCTACTACAGCACTCGCGCGAAGTATCTAAACTTTGTGGTTTGATGGCTGCAGAATTAGGATTGAATGTAAAACTTGCAAAAAGAGCTGGTTTACTTCATGATATTGGAAAAGTGCCAGATACAGAAAGTGATCTTCCACACGCATTATTAGGAATGCAGTGGGCTGAAAAATACGGCGAGAAAGAAGAAGTATGCAATGCTATTGGTGCTCACCACGACGAAATCGAAATGAAGTATCTTTTATCGCCAATCGTACAAGTATGTGATGCCATTTCAGGAGCTCGACCAGGCGCTAGACGTCAGGTTTTAGATTCTTATATTCAGAGATTGAAAGATCTTGAAGAAATCGCATTTGGTTTTAACGGGGTTAAAAACGCCTACGCTATTCAGGCAGGTAGAGAATTAAGAGTTATTGTAGAAAGTGACAAAGTTACTGACGACAATGCAGCAACATTGTCATTTGATATTTCTCAAAAAATTCAAACGGAGATGACCTACCCTGGTCAAGTTAAAGTAACAGTAATACGTGAAACTAGAGCTGTGAATATCGCAAAATAGACTTTTAAATATATCCTATATATAAGGACTCGATTTTTAGGAATCGAGTCCTTTTTTTTTGTCCTTTCGTGGATGAAAATTCTGTAGTACTTCATTTAAAAATCGCTTGTCTAGATGTACATAAATTTCGGTCGTGGTTATAGATTCATGACCAAGCATCATCTGTATAGCTCTCAAGTCAGCGCCGTTGGACAAAAGATGCGTCGCAAAAGAATGTCGAAAAGTGTGTGGACTTATATTCTTATTGAGATCAATTTCTATCGCCAGATTTTTGATAATTGTAAAAATCATTGCTCGTGTTAGCTGCTTCCCTCTCCTATTAAGAAACAAAATATCTTCAAATCCTTTTACAATAGTTTGATGTACACGCACCTCATCTTTATAATGATCTATATATTTCTGAGTACTATGAGCAATTGGCACAAACCGTTGCTTACTTCCTTTTCCGCTTACGCGAATAAATCCCTCATCAAAAAATAAATCCGAAATTCGGAGCGTGACCAACTCTGATACTCGCAGGCCACAGCTATAAAGGAGTTCCAGCATAGCACGATTGCGCTCACCTTCGTTAGATGTCAAATCAATAGCGGCAATAAGTTGATCGATCTCCGCAACCGACAATGTATCTGGCAATGTCTGTTGCAACTTCGGTGCTTCGATGAGATCCATAGGATTATCAGCTCTCAAATCTTCAAAAATCAAATACGAGAAGAAACTCTTCAATCCAGAAAGAATTCGAGATTGTGTTCGCGGATTCACTTCAGAAGAAATGCTATAAACAAATTCTTTCAAAATAGTTGGTCCAATTGCAATTGGTGAATCTGATATTGAGTGAAGTATCAAATAATCCACTAATTTTTTCAGATCATAGTTATAAGATATAATTGTTTGAGGTGAAAGTCCGCGTTCTATTCGAAGGTAATTCCCAAAATCAAGGATGTAGCGAGTCCAATCTTCCATAAAAACTTTATTTTTTAAAGATATTGACCAAAAAGTTGGTTTCGGGTCGAATACCATACAACAAATTTACTAAAATCCTTTAAGAGTTACTATGCAAGCATACTATCTATTTTATACAATTATAGATATGTGTTATATGATTAGATATGCTTTTTAAGGTTTCCAAATCGTTTTCGTTAATTTGTTGTGAATTAAGAAAATTTTATATTTTACCGCTAATCTTCCTACTACATTTGAACCATAAACTTTAAACAAAAAACCTATGAAATTTTTAAAAGTAATTACCGCAGCAACAGTAATGTTAGCAACTGTTGGCATGAGTGCACAAGAAAGAGACATCGCAATTGGAGTAAAAGGTGGAGTTAACTTCGCAACAGTTACAGGAAACGACGCAAACAGTCCTGATTCAAGAACTAGCTTTCACGTGGGTCTTTTGACGGAATTTCCAATGAACGAAATGTTCTCAATTCAGGCAGAGGCTTTGTATTCTGGACAAGGATTTAAAGGAAACTTCAGCGGTACAGACGGTGATAAAGTCGAATATCAATTAGATTATATTAGTATTCCAGTATTGGCTAAACTTTATATTACAAGAGGTTTAAGCGTGGAAGTTGGACCACAATTTAGTTTTAAAATTAATGACGAATTTGATTTCAACCCAAATTCTGATGGTGGAGATATCAACCTAGACAATACATCTTATGCAGCCAAAGATTTTGAAGTTGCTGTAGGTGCAGGTCTTACTTTCCAAACAGAAATGGGATTCTTTGCTTCAGGTCGTTATAATTACGGTCTTACAGAAATCATTGAAAATACAGATCTTAAAAACTCAGTATTCCAAGTTGGTGTAGGATACAAATTCTAAGCAAAACCCTATTATTTTAATACATACAGAAACCTTCCTTCGGGAAGGTTTTTTTGCTATTGCCATATAAAGATTGAAAAATTGAGTTATTCAAATATTTAGAACTACCATAGTAAATTTGGCAACTAATATCACCTCTATTAAATTGATAATTTTGAATTACCTTTTCGTAAAAAAGCTGAACTGTTTTTTCCAAACAATGAGTTACTTTAGATATCTCTTAAAATATTGGAATTAAATCAAAAAATAAATCCATTAAAGTATGCGGAAGCAGATATATTCGAATGAATAATTACAGCATTTACTTCTCAATCGGTTAACTATTCCAATTGAAATGAAATTGACTTCCAATTGAAATCCACATCAGAAGAGGCTCATTTGAGAATTCTAAAAAAATCTTCTTCTACGGAAAAGAAATACTCCTACTGCAGAAAGCACTACAGAAATTGCCACTAGAATAGCCATTCCATAAGGATTATCTTCAAGGTAATTAATCACGTTCATTCCGTAGAAACTCGCAATTACCGTCGGAATCATCAAAATAATTGAGATTGAGGTCAACTGTTTCATAATATCGTTCATATTATTAGCAATGACAGAGGCGTAGGCATCCATCATTCCAGCAAGAATATTACTATAAATACCAGTCATTTCCTGAGCTTGTCGTAATTCAATCACCGCATCTTCCAACAGTTCTGGATCAAAATTATCACGCTCACTTTTAATGTTTTTCACTCTGTGCAGCAGAACATCATTTCCTTTAAGCGAAGTCATAAAAAACACCAGACATTTTTCTATTTGAATCAGCTTATGCAACTCTTGATTTTGCACCGACTGTTCCAAATTATCTTCAGCCTTGTTAATCATCTGACTCAATTGTTTTAAATATTTTAAATACCAAATACTTGAAGATACCAGAAATTTCAGTACCAAATCATAGTTGTCCTTTATTTCAAGTTTCTTCCTGTTTTGATAAGCGATAAAGTCTTCCACAACGTCAGATCTTTTAAAAGTTAGTGTTAGCATCACATCATCTTTAAAAATTATCCCAAGCGGCATTGTCGAAAATGGCAGTTTATCCTCGTCAGAGATTAATGGAATTCGAATCACAATAAGTGTCCATCCGTCTTCAACTTCAATACGCGGACGCTCATCAATATCCTCGATATCGTTGTAAAATGCTTCTGGTACTTGCAAGGTGTTGAGAATATAATCCTTCTCTTCGGAAGTTGGATCTATTATCGAAATCCACGATTTCGCAATCCATTTTTCACTTATTTCTAAGCCATTATTGTTTTTGTAGAATACTGTCATTTCTGTTGATTGGTTTTGGCCAAAGAACAGTCACGAACTTTGGTAGTTATTATTGCGCCAGACTATATGAATCGTCCATAGGTTTTTTTATTGCGATTGCAAAGCTAGCCATTCTAGTTTTAAATTGCTCGGCATTAGAACAAATTTACCACTACAACATCCATTCTAAGTGTGATGTCGCTATGTAAGATGTCGTTCTAACTGTCATGTTTTTCATTATGGCAGCTGCTGCCAGAGCGTTCCTACTGCCAGCACCGGGCCATCCACTATATCTTTGCTGCAAAGATATTTTTGATAAAAGTCATATATTAGTAAGCAGCAAAGGATGCCGCTCCTGTCCCTGCCGCAAGAAATCCCATTTAAGATAATAGTTCTATATTTAAAAAAATGCGCTTTAAAAAATAATGCCAAGTGCTCACTTAATTATTAATCGTAAAAAACAATAAAGGTTGAAATTAGCTGAATATCATTTAAGAAAAAATAACTTTAAACTTTGGTGCGCACTTGTACTTCCCTATACAAATTCTCTTGGAAAATCAATTCTAATTATTTTATGATAAAATAAAATGAGATTTTTCTAATAATACTGACCTACTAAAATCTCTCTTAAAGTTCTCCAGTACCGTTAACAAAATAATCGACCAATACTCAGGAAAATTTTCGAAAAATATAGTATCACAACAATAATATCAGGCTATATTTAATATAGTAGCTTATCTATCAGCGAAAGGCAAATGCATAACACAAATTTTTTACGAACATCCTAAAAACACACATCTTTATGAATAAGTCAATTTTTGGATTATTATTTATAATTATAGCAGCATCTTCATTATTGGCACTATCCTACTTTGATCTTTTGCAATCATATACTGCATTCTCATTGATTCCAATCTTAGGTGCCTATCAATTAGGTCAGTATTCTGAGAGCAAATTTAAAAACAACAATTTAGAGGATAAATAGCTGAGTCAAAGCGTCTCGGATTTCTGAATTTCCTGAAAACTTTAAAATCGGAAAAGCGACTTCATTGAACCAATAAATTTGGGAATTTTCCACTATAATTATTGATCATTCCCACCTTATAAAACAATTATAAAAACTACGATTGAAAATAGAGTCGAATTACTTTTTCCCGTAAAACCATAAAATTTCACTTGAAAAATTGTATAATTTAGAAGTATTAAAAATATTTGGACTTCAGTTTTCATAAACCAGAAGCAAAAAATACTGAAAATCAACGCAATAAAGTGTAAAATATCTTCTACTATTATTGCCGATAAACTGAACAAAAAGTACAATTTGGATGCTGAAATATTTTTATAAAAATATTTAAGCAGTAATTTTAAAAAATTCGAACATTAAAGAAATTATGATACTTCAGAATCACGAAAGCTATCTAAAAAAAAAATAGTGGATATTTTAACTCAAAACTGACGAAAAAAAAAGCCTGAATCGCAATGAGTCAGGCTTTTATCTTTAGAATACAATATATTTCAAATAATCATACCACAAATTTCAATTATCTAACGAATTTAAATGATTTTGTAGCTCCTTCAAACTTCAATTTCGCTAAGTATATTCCAGATGACAAACCGCTAATTTCAACTTTTCCATCAGTAGAATTTAGATTCTGAGAAATAACTTTTTGTCCAGTAATATTGTAAATTTCAATTTCATTCATAGTTGATGGACTATTAATGTTCAATTGATTTTGACTCACAAAATGAGAAAATCTGTTCTGTTCAACTTTTGGGGTACTCAATAGATTTGTGGCAGCTTGCACATTATCTACATAACCAACAGTTTTTCCAGTTGTAAGAAATCCATATCCTGTCACTTTTGATAAATTCAAAACTCCTGTATAAACAAGAACGTTGTTTACATAATGAAGTGTTTGCTGATTTACAAAATCAAACTTCACTCTAAGATTTGTAAAGACATCATTTGGCACATCCACCGTTGCACCTAAAGTAAAAGTATCCATTTCAACTATTCGCACAAAACCATTTGCCAAAGCCATCATCGATCCTGGTAATGCATCTGTACCTAAAGCTCCATACACGTAAAAATCAATTTCTGATTTTGGAACATCTGTAGAAGTAAAGTAAAGATCTGCAGAAACCTCGTATGAATCTGGAGAAACTGGAACTTGAGAAGTAATAGTACGTACTGGACCAACTACACTACCTGATGGTAACCAGCCAGTTTCGTCAAGACCAAGTCTTAAAGAATAATCTCCATTTGAAGATTGAGTATCGCTAACACTAAACATATTTGAGAATAAGCTACTCACACTCCAACCATTTTGTCCACTTATTAATCCTAAAGTGTACCCTTCACTAGCCTCGAAAGACGTATTCTGAGATTGTGCAGTAATTGCAAATAAGAATGCAGCTGCAGAAAGTAAAATTGTTTTCATAATTATATATTTTTTTGCAAAAGTACTTTAAAAACAAGCATAAGTCGAACATAAGCCTGTTTTTAACTATTTTAAAAATCTCTCCTTATTAAAAATTCTTAGCGTATTTCTCGATTCGGAAAAGTTTACAATATTGAAAATAGATTTTTTCACTAAATGATTTACGGTATTATTCAAAATTTCGCTAAATAAAAAAAAATAAATAGCTTTTTTAAAAAAATCGTCGTTTTGGATTTTTACTATAATTCTGTTCTTAATAGAATATGCGTTTTACAAAACTTTTTTCATTGATCCAGTTTCTTTTTGAATCTGATACCACGAAAAAGCTTCTTCTAATACGTGAGGAGTGTGTCCACCTCTTTCGCAAGATCTATTGTAGTAATCTTGTATCTGCTCTCTATACAAAGGATGTACACAGTTTTCTATTATTGCCTCTGCTCGTTGTCTAGGCGCAAGTCCTCGTAAATCTGCTAAGCCTTGTTCTGTTACGATAATATCCACGTCATGTTCAGTATGATCTGTATGAGAAACCATTGGAACAATTCGCGAAATTGTTTCGTTTTTGGCAACTGACTGAGTAACGAAAATACTTAGATAGGAATTTCGAGCGAAATCTCCAGAACCGCCAATTCCATTCATCATATCGGTTCCACCAACATGTGTCGAATTTACATTGCCATAGATATCACATTCTAATGCAGTATTTATACTTATTACTCCCAATCTTCTGATGACTTCTGCAGCGTTGCTGATGTCTTGAGGACGTAAAACAACTTTGTCTTTATATTTATCAAAATCATTAAATATACGTTCGTAATATTCTTCCGAAACAGTAATCGAAGAACCAGATGCAAAAAGCATTTTTCCGGAATCTAATAAATCAAAAGTACTGTCTTGCAAAACTTCTGAGTACATGGTAAGATTTTCGAACTCACTATTTACAAAACCTGTCAGTACAGCATTTGCAACTTTTCCAATTCCAGCTTGAAGTGGCATTAGTGATTTGGTGAGATTTCCTTTTTTCACCTCATCAGTAAAAAAGTTGACCAAATGCTTGGAGATTGCAGTTGTTGCAGCATCAGGTGGAGCAATCTCTGCCGGACTGTCAACGATTTCAGTAATTACAATCCCGATTATTTTTGAAATGTCAATTGGAATACTAGTGGTTCCAATTCTGGTGTTTGCTGCGATAATCGGAATCTCAGTTCGGTTGGGATATTCTCCGGTTGAGAAAATGTCGTGTAATCCGCATAGAGAAATAGGAACTTTTGTATTAATTTCGATAATGATTTTATCTGCCAATTCCGCAAAAGATGCCGAATTCCCAACAGAAGTTGTTGGGACTATACTTCCATCTTCATTAATTTGAACTGCTTCCAAAATAGCAATATCGATTTTTGGGAAATTATTTGCTTTCAAAAGATTGGCTGTTTCTCCTAAATGTTGATCGATAAAAAGAACTTCCCCTTTATTAATGGCTGTTCGCAATACTCGATCAACTTGAAATGGAAGACGCAAGGACAAAGCCTCAGCTTCCACTAATGCTGCATCCGTATCGTGCCCAAGCGATGCTCCTGTAATTAAAGTTATTTTTAAAGGATCAATTTTTGCTTTTAGGGCAAGTGCTGCCAAAACTGCTTTACTATCTCCCGCTTTGGTAAACCCGCTAGAAGCAACCACCATTTTATCTGAAATAAAAGAAGCTGCTTTTTCTGAACTCATTAATTTTTGAGCCAAGTCGGCATTTAAAATTCGATCTTTATACATATTTTAAAGTATTAAAGAACAAATCTATCGCCATTAAAAATGAGAAGCTTATTCGAAAAAGCCAATTAATTATTCTATTCTGCCAAAAAGGTTTCTGGACTAAAAATTGACGTTTGTTTCTGATATTCTGAGGGCCGAATTCCTAAAATTTTATAAAAGGTATTACTAAAGGTCGGGATGCTATTATAACCCACTAAAGATGCTACTTCTTTTACTGATAATTGATTTTCCAGTAGCAAAACAATAGCATGCATCAAGCGTTGAATTGTGAGATATTGCACAAATGACATACCGACATCATTTTGAAAAAGTCTCGAAAGTGTTCTAGAACTTACGCCAAGTATTTTTTCGAAATCTGTTAAAACAACATTTTCATGAAGATTCTCTTCCATATATTTAATAACAGCTATCAAACGTTTGTCTTTTGGAAAGGGTAAAGATAGTGGCAAGTTATAACTACTCACTTGTGGCAAAATACTTTTGATAGCAAACAGGAAATGCCATGAATCTTTGTCAATTGGTAGTAAATCGCCGCTCCATCGGTTGGTATAAATAATCATTTGTAGCAAAAGTTCATTGATCGGATAGATTCCAATTTTCGAATAAAAATTATTTTCCGATTCTTCGGAGGGGAAGTACAAATTTCGCATAATCACATTTGAAGTTCCCGGATGTATGCTATGAAGTATACCGGCTGGAATCCACATATAATGACGTGCCGGCAGAAAAAACGTTTGACTATCGGTCATCACATGCACCACGCCTCCTTCGGTATAAAGAAATTGTCCTTTGATATGTTTGTGAAAAGCGATATCAATTTCACCCATCAAATCATGCATACAGTAAATGGACGAAGGCTGTTTATCTACTTCCGTCAAATAATATTCCTTATTAGAATTTGCCATGACCGAAATGAATAGATTGTTTTAATTCAAAGATAATCAAGCCAAATCTATCCGCAAAATACTATACTCACGAAATTGTAATACTGAGATACGGAAGTTCTCATGTGCTGCTCTTTGTAATTACAAACAAAAAAAAATTAAGCCTTTTTCGGATAAAACGCAAAGAGGAATCACGCTTAAAGTACATTAATTATCGACTTAAACACTACTTGTAAAATAAGAACGAATTACTATTATTGCGTTTATTCTAGGAGATTCTCTTTTTGAATTGAATAAATATTTAAAATACTGATGAGATTGATTCTGCCGTTCGTTATGGCGTAAGTAGTATCTCGTCAATTTAAAAATTTTATAAAATAGAGCTTTTCATTGGGGTACTTCCTTCCTTAAATTGAAAATGTTGCGAGAATTAATTGAGGAACAAGACTTAGATATGCTTTTGTGATATAAGATTGGTACAAAAAGTATATAATTGAAAACTAAATGCTTTGATCTTAATTACCTATGCTCAGTTCTTCTAGCCCCGATTGCAGCGGCATCCTCTTTATGATTGCGCGAAGCAGCAATTATGAAGAGATATAGCGGAAAGCGGGAGAAAGCTCCAAAAAAAAACCCTAATTCTCATCAGGGTTTTAACCAAAAATATAATCAAACTAAAAACATAAAATTACAGATAAGAAAAAAACATTTAGCAACAAATTTGGGATGTCTTTCACATTATTTATCTAGAAATACGTTGAGAAGCCAATATTGATACCGGCAGTATTTTCGGGTGGATTTCCAATAATATCTCGCTGCTTCAGGATACGATAATTTAGACGAAAAACTGTTTGTGCCGTAGGACGAAAGCTAATTGCAGGGGTTACGCTCCACAAATCATCACCAATATTAGTGTTTGTCTCCACAAATGTTCCGACGTTATAATCTACATATTCTAGACGACAAGCGACATTTATAATAGAATTTTGCCATCCTAAAATATTCCTTTTGAAGACAGGTTGCACGAAATCTACAAAACCTCCATGTTGCTTTTTTCCAAATTGCTGTCCGTAACTATCCGGCACATCGACCAAAATCCAGGCAAATTCGCCTACAATATTGGTTTGTGAGAAATTGATAGTAGTATTAAAATCTACTGCTATCACGTCGAGACGGCGCGCATCATCAATCACTTCTCCGCCATCTTCAAATTTATTGTAAACATGTCCCATATAAGACAATCCCAGCTCACCAACTTTTGCGTTTTTGATGGCAATTTTGGCAGTAACCAAAGGTTGCCCACTTGCAATGACTTCGAATCTTTCCGCATTTTCTTTTGATGCTGGTAAGAAAGTTCGGTTTTCTTGATTTAGAATGATCGTGTCGTCAAATCCGCTGCTCAGATAAAATTCGTAACCTAAAGACCAATCATTCTTGTTATATTTTCCATAAAGTCCAAAGCCAGCATTGCTCCAAGTTCCCGGCAGCATTTGGGTAGCAGAAATTGGACGCTCTGTAAATTCCCATTTTGGACCATCATGATTCTGATTAAATGCACCAATAGGGTTTACTATAATTCCTCCGCGCAAATTTACAAAAGGATGGAATTCGACATCTACTGCCGCAAATTCGATTGCTATTTCTCTATCACTAGGTTCAAATTCAATTTCTGTCATAAATTTTATTCGCTTTGAAATGGCTGATGACATAAAAATTGAGAGCCTTCTAAACTGAAACTGATGCCCATCAGAAACACCTTCGGTACCTAAATGTTGATAGTTCGCCTCAACATATCCGCCAAGCGCGACAGGAATTTTTGAACTTTTTAAGGACGGACGCACATAAGCTGCATCCATATTCATATTGGAAGTGATGCTATCTACTGGAGTTCGACGTAAAATGCTTTGGTCAATCTGGGCGTTTGCAGCTGTAAAGAGCGCTAAAAAAAGCGTTGTATATGCGTGTTTTTTCATTATTTAAGTGAAATAAGTAATTGTTTATCTGTTACTGTAACCGGAAATGATCGTAGTGGCTCTGTGGCAGGACCGTTTACGGGAACTCCATTAATGTCAAACTCACTTCCGTGAGCGGGACATTCCATTTTGTCTCCAAAAACCTGTAGCTCCGCACCTTGATGTGTACACAATAAGAGAAATGCGTGATAAGTATTTTGATCTAGACGATAGATACAAATTGGATTGCTCAATTGATCGTTTGAAACGACAATCTGCGATTTGTAAGTTGTAGCTTTTGTACCTTGTCGTCTAAATTTTTCTATTGGAACAAGTAAATTTGCTCCTGAGATTTCAGCATTAACAAGGCTAGAAGTGGTTGAGCAACTTTGAATAATCGAAATGCCAATTGCGCCTCCTATGCACGATAAGCATGTGGTCCCTAAAAATTTTCTTCTATTCATCATAAACTTTCAAGGAATTTGATTACTTGCTGTTTCTCATTTTCGGTTAGATTTTGATATTTTGTTTTTGCAACTTTTGCTTCGCCCCCATGATATAAAATTGCTTCATCTATACTTTTTGCTCTACCATCATGCAGTAAATAATATCTACCGCCTTGCGAATCTGGCGCTAATCCAAGTCCCCAAAGTGGCGGTGTCCTCCATTCGCCAGGTTTTGCTGAACCTTCTGTATAACCATCATTAAGTGCATCGCCCATTTCATGAACTAAAAGATCTGAGTAAGGATGAAATTCTTTAAATGATAAAGGTTGTATTGGAGAATAGCCAGTTTTCAAAGTAGGTCTGTGGCAATCTGCACATCCTATTGCACTAAACTTTTCCTTCCCTGCGATAACATCTGCATTTCCTTGGTTTCTAGGAACTGGTGCTTTTAAGGTTTGTAAATAGAATACAACATCTCGAATTGTGGCATCGGAAACTTCGGGGTCAATGTCTAGTAAAGAATAGACGTCACTCGGGTCAAAAGTTGACGTAATTCCCATGTCTTGATTATATGCAAATACAGTTTGATGAAGTAAATTGTAGATAGCAGCTTTCTTTCCGAAACGGCCGATATATCTATTCCCGTTTACAATGCTATTGATGTTGGGAGTAATATAAGAAGGAATTGCGATCCAGTTTGGCTTTCCACGAACGCCATCGGGATTAGTCGTATTACCTTCGGCCATGGCAATAATATCTGCTTCGGTCACAAATTCTAAATATCCTAAACCTGTTATGATTGGTCCCACAAAATTAGCTCGTGGTGCTCCTGCTGGAATAACTTCTGGAGTATATCCTGGCAGAGCACGGTTTTGAAGTTGTGGTCCGTGATCATATTCATTTTTCCCTAAACTATCATTTACTCCAAAGCGTGTAAGAGTGGTAAAAGGATGTCCTTTCCCGTCGCCGGCATGGCAACCTCCACAACTTGTTGCGACAAAAACGGGTCCTAAACCAGTACTAGCAGTAAAAATGTCGTCATTAAAAGCGATATCCCCCGCAAGATGCTGTCGTGACTGAGCATACGTGAGACCGTCGATAGGTCCATCTAGAAGTTCATATTCTTCTGGTGCTTTGGGTTCTAATTCTGAACAAGAATGAAGCATTAAAAGTGCAAAAGTGCCAATAACAAGGCTTAACTTTTTCATATACTATTTGAATTTATTTTCCGCTAAAGTAATTATTATTTTTAGACTAGCCTAAATTTATTTTTAAAGTATATTGAATATTTTTTTTAGTGATTTTATTACGATTCTCTAGTTAACTTTTTTTTCCACTGAGATCAGCGCTTATTTAGTACACCTTGATTTTGAATTTGTAGTTTTTTTTCACGTTGCTAAATATTTGTGAGGTGTCTGTGTGGTGGAGTTTGCTTTAGAAGTCTAATAATAACAGGTAGACATTAAATTTACACAAGAAATTTAGTGTGAGATGGGATTATTACTGAGTCAAAACAGCAAGTTTGCGAGGCAGGTTTGCAGATGCAATTTCTTGAGTAATGTTCATTACGAAATACTTATTTAAGGTGATAATTACAATTTTATATAATTATTATTGAGTCGCTAATGAGATCCCTCCTGCGTAGAGATGGCAAGTTTGTGGATGGGGCATGTGGAATTGGCGCATTGCTGAATACTCTTGATTGATTGGGTTACCGCATCAATTTTTCAACTTTAAATATAAATTTATTTCTAAAATGGGATCCTTTCTGCGTCGGGAGGATAAATTTGCGGATGCGGATTGTGGAAATGAGATGTAAACATATGCTGTTGATGGGTTTGCTATTCACATCAAATCTTCAACTTTACACGAGCTAATTTGAGTGTCAAATGGAATTCTTTCTGCGTAAGGATGACAAGTTTTCGGATGCGAATCGCGGTAGGTTTCGTAGCACTTCGAGGTTGAGATCTGAGGTTGAAGTTTTGCGAGCGAGGTTTTGTTTAATAAAACAAAAGTTAAATTATACTCGAAGTCTCATAGCCCCGATTGCAGCGGCATCCTTTCTTGCAGTGCTGCGGTAGCTGCATTGCAAGAAAGATACAGCGGAAAGCGGGAAAAAGCTCCAAAAAAAAAGACTACTAATGTATAATTAGCAGTCTTTTCGAAGAAATTGATCTTGAAGAATTTAATCAACCTTATTTTTAAAGGAAAGCAATTGAGGGTTGAAAGACACCATTACCCACGCCCAATTATTATCATTAGACTTGTCTCCACCTTTGATATATTCCATTGTAGTGCTTGCAAACATCTTAGAAAAACCTCCTGAAATAACAAAATTCTTGTCGGCTTTGTAAACTGCGGTTAAGTCCAATTCTGTTCCCAAATAACTGTCTAATTTTTCGGATATGGACGGATTATAGACATTTGCGGCACTATTGAATATATGCGGCGTTACCGCAAATTGCCATTTATTTTTATCGAAAGTAAATTTGGCATAAATATCTTGTAATCCTACTGAATTCTTATGATTTCCCACATAGAAATAGTCCATAAAACCATTAAAAGCGTGGTTTGTTCCAAATAATGGCGCGAAGGATTTACTTTTGGAATCAGTATCATTTTGATCTTTTCCGGACAGATATTCAAAACCAAAATCTGCTTTGAAAGATGGGTTGAATTTATAACCGACAGAAATTGCAGCATAATAGGCGGAAACATCTACTTTGTCATTTGTAATTGCCGCTTCACCTGACTGACCATAAATTCCGAAATCACCGTAAAAATCAGATGAATTCCAAGTTGCGTAGCCACCAAAGGTTTGTAAATAAGCTACTTCAAACTTGTTTTCCACCAAGTTTTCAAATTGATATCCGTTGTTTAAAGCCAGAAGACTAACAGAACCTTTCGAGAATTTCTGATTAAACCACGCGAACTGCATATTCTTATAGTTGATGTTATATGCTGATTCGGTTAAGTTTTCACTTCCATTGTTTATTGCTGCCGCTATATCTAGCTGATACGAATTCTTTTTATGCGAAAACAAAATCGCATCGTGACTTTGACCCTGCTGTGCCCAATCTATTCCTCCAAATATTCTCTGATTGTCATAAGAAATAACTTGCCGACCAATCTTTGTAGACCAATTTGGATAGAAATCATAGCTCAACCATGATTCAAATAAAGCCACGCCATTTTTGTCTGATGCTGAACTTGTTGGCACATCTCCCCAAATTCTTACATTTTGAAGTGAGAGATTTCCTTTGAGTTTTTCCTGCTTATAGAGAAAATTTATTCGACTTCTTTGCGAGATAACAGAAGTTGGATATAGTCCGTCTTTCATCAATTCTTTGTAGCCATTTCTATATTCAAATCTTGGTCTTAACTGCAAGTTAACATCTAATTCTTGTGCAAAAGAACTTACGGTCGTAACTGCAATTGCAGCCACAACAAACATTTTAGTTTTAAGTTTCATAAAAATTATGCTTTAAAAAAATAGGCCTTTTTATTTTATTTTTGAAGCCTCTTCTTTGATTTTGGAGATGGTTTTGTCGTAGCTCACGCCCAATCCTTCTTGCTGAAAAGTCAACTCGCCTTCGGCATTAAAGACAGAAATGATGTTTGAATGTGAAAAATCTATTGGTGAAATTTTCTTGTAATTGACCGCTAAAACTGCAGAAAACTCTCGTGTTTTCTCATCATCTGAGCGTAAAAATACCCATTGATCGCCAGTCATTTTGTTCTCAATAGAAAACTCTTTAAGTCGCTCTGGAGTGTCAACTTCTGGATCGATGCTGACCAATACAAAAGTTACTTTGTCTTTTATTTCTTTGGGAATTCTCTCCTCTATATTTCGCATATCCGCAACAAGACGAGGGCATGCGGCCTTGCAAGACGTATAAATCATAACCATTACAAGAACTTTTCCTCTGAGCTGTTTTAGCTCAATATCTTTTCCATCTTGGTTCGTCCATTTTTCAGGAAGGTTGTAAATAGATAAATCTGTGATAGGTTTGTCGCTTACTTCTTTAGCAGTTTCAGACACCTCTGTATGCTCTTTTTTATTATTACAACTTACAATAAGTAGGAAAGCAAATGCGAGTAGAACAGTCTTTTTCATAATTTTATTTTTAATTGAAAATTCAATTACTTGATGTTTTTGGCACATCTAAAGCCTAAGTTTTTTGTGGTATAATTTGCTTTTATACTTCCTCGAAATGCATATCGCATAAATGCGGCATAATCCATTAAATCTGAAGCGTTTACCGATCCGCTTCCGCAAAATAGCTCATTGTCTGTGGCTTTGTCTTTTCTAGATTCACCAGATAAAAAAATGCTATTGAAGTCAAAAGTCCATTCCCAAACTAATCCATGCATATCGTAAACACCGTAGTAATTTTTGAATGTTTTTCCAACTGAATTTTGATAAGTATTATTCTTTTCGTACCAACCTAAAATGTATTTGTTGAATTCTTCGCGAGTTCTGGCATCTTTTCTTTTTTCGTCTGCCATCGCTACGTATTCCCACTCATCTAATGTTGCAAGTCTTTTTCCCTGGCACTCACAGTACTCTTTAGCTGCAAACCAAGAAATATTAGTTACTGGAGCGTCAGATGGAAGTTTTCCATAGTCAAGGTCGCTAGTCCATTCTGTGAGATAGCTTGCATTTGCAAACAATCTTTTAATTTGTGATTTCCTGTATTTAGGATACTTCTTTACAAATTCCAAATATTGTTGGTTTGTAACTGGGTAAACGTCTAATAAAAATGCATCTACTTTGACCGGCAGTTTGTCCTCTGTTCCGTAAAGAGGTACGTATGAACCTGCAGAAATTTTCGCCATTTCTGCCGCTACTTGGGAAAAAGAAATGGAAACGCAAAAAAGTAAAAGCAAAAGGTAAATAGATCGGCTGTTATTTTGAGTTTTCATTTTTAAATGTATTTTATTATTTAATTAATTTGCTGAAGTATTTAAGCTAAAGAATTTGGACAGCTTTCTGAAATGTAACTTAGAGTGCAATTGCACTCTAAGTTTATTAATTATTTCTTGATCGTGAAATCTATTCGTGCATGTCTTTTACTTTCGCCGCTGGAATCGCTCTTTGAGTTTTTACCATCGCAGGAGTAACTTTCGTTTTGTTATTACCCCAACTGTTATATATGTAAGTTAATACATCCGCCACTTCACCATCTGTAAGATTTTGACTTGTCATAACTGAATTATATTTCTTACCATTTACAGTAATTTCTCCAGTTAGTCCTTTAAGTACAGCGTTTATAGCTCTGTTAACATCTGCATTTAGATAATCCGATTTTGCAACTGGCGGAAATGCATCTGGTATTCCTTGTCCTTCTCCTTGATGACAAGCCACACAAGTATTTGTAAAGATTGTTTTACCGTCGCTAATTTGCTGTGCCAATGTTTTGTTTTCGTCAACTTCTTTACCGTTTGCAACTTTTGGCATTCTCTGGATTGTTCCACCTTCTGGCAGATAAATTCCTTCTTGTATTGTTCCTGCGTGAATTTTTGGATTTTCTTTTCCTTCAACTTTCAGCATTCCCAATGCCCCTTTATTGAATGCTCTAAAAATCGAGTGGTCAACTAAAATTAGAGTTCCCGGAACTTCAACTTTAAATTCAACAATCGCCGCACCTCCAGCTGGAATTAATGTTGTTTGAACGTTTTCGTTTATCAAGCTTCCACCTTCAACGTGCACTCTGTCAAATATTTCACCAATCACGTGGAAAGACGATACCAAGTTTGGCCCACCGTTACCCATATAAATTCTTACAGTTTCACCAACTTTAGCAGTAAGAGATTTTTCTCCTGTCAAAGCTCCTACTTTACCGTTGAAAACAACATAGTCAGCTTTTTCGTCAATTGCTTTTTCCATGTCAAACGGCTGAACTCCTGCTTCACCATATCTTCCCTTTGTGTAGAAGTCTCCTTGCATTACGTAGTATTCTTTGTCTACTGGAGGCAGTCCACCTTCTGGCTCAACTAAAATTAAACCATACATCCCGTTTGCTATGTGCATTCCTACTGGGGCTGTAGCGCAATGGTAAACGTACAAGCCTGGATTTAGCGTTTTGAAGCTAAATGTTTTCTCGTGTCCTGGCGCGACTAGTGATGATGCTGCTCCTCCACCTGGACCTGTTACTGCGTGTAAATCGATGTTGTGTGGAAGTTTGTTGTCAGGATGGTTTTTTAAGGTAAATTCTACCTCATCACCAACTCTTGTTCTAATGAAACTTCCTGGTACTGAACCTCCAAAAGTCCAATAATTATATTTAACTCCATCAGCCATCTCGCCTTGCTCTTCAATAATTTCCATATTGACAATTAATTTAGTTGGAGCTCGGTTTCCTACTGGTTTTGGTACAAAAGGTGGCGAAGTAAGTTCCGCAATCATATCACCTTTTACAGCAACATCCGAATAATCAGTTGCCGCTTTATCATTTTGCTTACAAGCTACAAAAGCTAGGCAGGCAACAGACATAACTAGGGTTTTCTTAATTGAAATCATAATTTTAGTGTTTTTTGGTTATTAGCAATATAGGAATTTCTCTACCTTATTACAATACAAAAATACAGGATATCTTTGTCTTCTATTATGATAAAAATCATTTATCATAAAATTTCCCACTATTCTTGTTAGATATTAAAGATTCGAAAATTTGACTACTGAAAATAGTATAAATCGATAAAATTATCCGCTGTAAAACACTAAATATAAACACACTAGCCCCAATAGAAGGGATAACCTCTTTTATATTGCTGCGGAACAACTATAAAAAAAAGATGCAGCGGAAAGCGGGAAATAACAGAAAAAATGACTTATTCCAAATAAGTAATTTTATTCTTACGAAAAAAGATTTAGGATGAATTAGTGAACGGCAAAGCCGCTTAAAATAAGATTAAAAAAAAACCCCGATTCTCATCAGGGTTTTAAGTATTATTTATTTCTTTCGATTCTCATTTCTCGAGCGAGAAGCGTATTTTTAAGCAGCATTGCAATAGTCATTGGTCCTACTCCACCTGGTACTGGCGTAATGAACGAAGCTTTTTTGCTTACGAATTCAAAATCCACATCTCCGGTAATTTTGTAGCCTTTTTCATTATCTGCAGGAACTCTCGTGATACCAACGTCGATGATTACCGCACCATCTTTAACCATATCGGCTTTTAGATAATTTGGAACTCCAAGCGCCGTGATGATAATATCCGCCTGCAACGTAATTTCTTCGATGTTTTGAGTGTAGCTGTGCGTAAGAGTCACGGTTGAGTTTCCAGGAAAGCCTTTACGACCCATCAAAATACTCATCGGACGACCAACAATGTGGCTACGACCAATTACAACTGTATGTTTCCCCTTAGTTTCTACATTATATCTTTCTAATAATTCCAAAATACCAAAAGGCGTTGCTGGAATAAAAGTGGTCATATCAAGCGCCATTTTTCCAAAGTTTTCTGGATGGAAACCATCCACATCTTTACTTGGATCTACAGCCATCAATACTTTTTGAGTGTCTATCTGCTCTGGCAACGGAAGTTGAACGATGAAACCGTCGATATCGTCGTTTTCATTCAGTTCTTTAATTTTATTAAGCAATTCGATTTCTGTAGTCGTACTTGGCATTTTTACTAGAGTCGATTCAAATCCTACTCGTTGACAAGCTTTCACTTTACTGCCAACGTAGGTAAGGCTTGCGCCGTCATTTCCTACTAAAAGTGCGGCAAGATGAGGAACTTTTTCACCTTTACTTTTCATAACTTCTACTTGCGCAGAAATTTCGTTTTTGATATCGTTTGAAACTTTAACTCCGTCTAATAATTGCATGATCTACTATATTTGAAAAACTGTGTTGTTGTGTTTTATTCAGAAAATCTTGGAAGATTATTTCATTCCTTTCATTCCGCCCATCATCTTCATTAGATTTTTTCCGCCTGGACCTTGCATCATTTTCATCATCTTACTCATCTGATCAAACTGCTTCATCAGTTGATTTACTTGTTCGATTTTGCAACCAGAACCTTTTGCGATTCTCGCTTTTCTCTTCACATCAATTACAGATGGACGAGTTCGCTCAAGTGGCGTCATTGAGTGGATAATTGCTTCAATATGTTTGAAAGCGTCATCTTCAATTTCGATATCTTTCATCGCCTTGCTTGCGCCAGGAATCATCCCGACAAGGTCTTTCATATTACCCATTTTCTTAACCTGCTGAATTTGGCTAAGAAAATCGTCAAATCCGAATTCATTTTTGGCAATTTTCTTTTGCAGTTTTCTAGCTTCAACCTCATCAAATTGTTCTTGAGCACGCTCTACAAGAGATACAACGTCACCCATACCAAGAATTCTCTCGGCCATACGGATTGGATAGAATACATCAATTGCATCCATTTTCTCTCCAGTACCTACAAATTTAATTGGCTTATTAACTACAGATTTAATCGAGATCGCTGCTCCTCCACGAGTATCCCCATCCAATTTGGTCAAGATAACTCCGTCAAAGTTTAATCTATCATTAAAGGCTTTTGCAGTATTTACCGCATCTTGTCCTGTCATTGCATCCACAACGAAAAGTGTTTCGTGTGGCTGTACTGCTTTGTGAACATTTGCAATTTCGGTCATCATCTCCTCATCTACAGCAAGACGACCGGCAGTATCTATGATCACTACATTAAAACCATTAGCTTTTGCATGCTTAATAGCATTTTGAGCAATTTCAACTGGATTTTTATTTTCTGGCTCTGAGTAAACCTCAACTCCTATCGAATCTCCAACAACATATAACTGCTGAATTGCCGCAGGACGGTAAATATCACAAGCTACAAGAAGTGGTTTTTTGTTCTTTTTTGTTTGAAGAAAGTTGGCAAGTTTTCCAGAAAAGGTCGTTTTACCTGATCCTTGCAAACCTGACATTAATATAACTGTAGGATTTCCTGAAAGATTAATTCCAGCAACATCGCCACCCATCAACTCTGTAAGTTCGTCTTTTACGATTTTTACAAGTAGTTGCCCTGGCTGTAAAGTGGTAAGAACGTCAGATCCAATAGCTTTCTCTTTTACTTTGGTGGTAAAATCTTTGGCAATTTTAAAGTTGACATCGGCATCAAGTAAAGCACGACGCACTTCCTTAAGAGTTTCTGCAACGTTAACCTCGGTAATTTTACCGTGTCCTTTTAAAATATGGAATGCTTTGTCGAGTTTGTCGCTTAAATTGTCAAACATAATTTTATGGTATCTGTTATATCAAGTTTTATTTTATTCTAAATAATCTGCAAATATACAATAAAGTAGTAGTGCTTCAAAGTTCAGCTTCCGCTAAATTTACGCTGATTGACCACCATTTAATTGCAAGAAATTACATTCTTTCTGGAACCGAAATTCCAAGTAATCCAAAGGCCGAAGCTATAGTGTCCGCGACTTTACGAGATAATTGAATACGTATATTTCTTTTATCCGAATCAGTTTCGCCCAAAATTGGCACCGTTTGATAGAAAGAATTATACGCCTTTACAAGATCGTAAGTGAAATTTGCAATCAACGCCGGACTGTGATTTGCCGCTGCGGTTTGAATAACTTCCGGATATGTACCCAATGTTTTTAGCAATTCTTTCTCTTTCGAATCTAGTTCGATTGCAATCGAAATTTCTGCCGAAGCATCGTCTTTTGCTTTGCGCAAAATTGATTGAATTCGAGCATAGGTATATTGAATAAACGGACCTGTATTTCCAGCAAAATCAACAGATTCTTCAGGATTAAATAGGATACGTTTTTTAGGATCTACTTTTAAAATATAATATTTCAGCGCGCCCATTCCGATTGTATTGTACAATTCTTGCTTTTCGGAATCTGAGTATTCTTCTAGTTTTCCAAGTTCTTCCGAAATTTTTTGAGCTGTCGTGCTCATTTCATTCATCAAATCATCGGCATCAACCACAGTTCCTTCACGGCTCTTCATTTTGCCGGAAGGCAAATCGACCATTCCGTAAGAAAGGTGGAAAAGATTTTTAGCCCAATCAAAACCAAGTTTTTTCAAAATTAAAAATAATACTTTGAAGTGATAATCCTGCTCATTTCCAACCGTATAAACCATTCCGCCAACATCTGGAAAATCCTTGGTACGCTGAATTGCCGTTCCGATATCTTGAGTCATATAAACCGAAGTACCGTCCGATCGCAAAACAATTTTACGGTCAAGACCGTCACTAGTAAGATCGATCCAAACTGAACCATCAGGATCTTTCTCAAAAACGCCATCGGCAAGACCTTGCTCCACAACGTCTTTTCCTAGAAGATACGTATTACTTTCATAATAATATGAGTCGAAATCAACTCCCATTTTCTTGTAAGTTGCTTCAAAACCGTCATAAACCCATTGGTTCATAGTTTTCCAAAGTTGGATAACTTCAGGTTTTCCTGCTTCCCAATCAAGGAGCATTTGTTGTGCTTCTATTATAATAGGAGCGTTTTTCTTCGCTTCGTCTTCTGTTGAACCGTTTGCCATTAATTCGGCAATCTGCTCTTTATACATTTTATCAAAAGCAACGTAGTAGTTTCCTACTAGTTTATCTCCTTTTAGACCTGTGCTTTCAGGAGTTTCATTTTTGCCCGATTTTTGCCAAGCAATCATCGATTTGCAAATGTGAATTCCACGGTCGTTAATAATTTGAGTTTTATAAACTTTTTTACCCGAAGCTTTCAAAATTTCGGCAACAGAATATCCCAACAAATTATTTCGAACGTGACCTAAGTGAAGTGGTTTATTTGTATTTGGCGAAGAATATTCGACCAAAACTGCATCTTCTTCTTTATTAACTTCTTTAAATCCAAATGGAAGATTTCCTCCAATTGATTTTAGAAAATTTAAATAATATTCATCTGAAATAAGAATATTTAAAAACCCCGAAACCACATTAAAAGAAACTACCTCAGCAGTATTTTCTTGAAGATACGTTCCAATTTTATTTCCAATTTCTACAGGATTTCCTTTTAGTTTTTTGAGAAGTGGAAAAATCACAAGTGTAATATCTCCTTCAAAATCTTTCCGAGTTTCTTGAAATTCGATTGTGGCATCTGAGAGACCAAATAGTTTTTCAATAGCTTCTTCCACAAGCGGAAACAAAAGTTGAGAAATTGTCATAATCGTACGTTTTTTAAGGCTGCAAAGATAAATTAATTGTAACAGAAAAAATCATTTATTAATAAAGACTGCAGTAAGCGCGAAAATAGTTAGGGGATAAATATTTAAAGCTGTAATTCATACAATTTAATTATTTACCAATAAGCTTACGATTACCATAATGTTTTTTGTTTATTAGAAAATAAATGTTAAATATTTGTAAAATTGATTTACATTATGAAAATATTTATAATCATTCTATCACTATTAGCGTCATATAGTGTATTTGCTCAGTCAATAGCTGTTAACACTCAAAGTCAGACAGTTACTGAGTTGGTTAATAATGTATTGATAAATTCTCCTTGCATTAATGCCGAAAATGTTACTTGGCGCACGGGATCTAACTTTGGCTCAGTTAACGGCATCGGATATTTCACCAATTCAAATCCAAATTTTCCAATGACTGCCGGGGTTATTTTGAGTACTGGAGATGCGCTTAGTGCTATCGGCCCTAACACCTCTTCATTAAATGGCGGATCTGCGGCATGGCTGGGAGATGCTGACCTTGAATCGACCTTAGCGTCCTCTGGGATTATAATCAACTCGACCAACGCTACAGTTTTAGAATTTGATTTCACCTCAGTTTCCACTCAATTTAATTTGGATTTTATATTTGCATCGGAGGAGTACGGAAATTATCAATGTGAATTCTCTGATGCATTTGCATTTTTGTTAACGAATCTGACAACAGGAGTTACCGTAAATCTTGCGGTAGTACCGAATACAAATTTGCCAATATCGGTAGTAACAATAAGAGATTTCTCTTATAACTCGTCGTGCCCATCAGAAAATGAACAATATTTTGGACGTTTTAATGGAGGCGCAAATAGCGCAACATCTGCCACAAACTTTAATGGTCAAACTAAATTAATGACCGCCAGCGCTGTCCTTACTCCAAATACTCAATATCATATAAAGTTGGTTATTGCCGACCGAGGTGATTATAAATCTGATTCAGCCATCTTTATTGCTGCTGATAGTTTTAATGTAGGACAATTTGCGCTAGGACAGGATTTATTAGTAAGTACAAACAACGCTCTTTGTTTTGGCGAAAGCCACATTCTAGATACTGCTCTAAACGCGGCAGATTATACATTTGTCTGGTCAAAGAATGGAGTTGTGATTCCGGGGCAAATCAATCCGACTCTTATTATAACTACTCCCGCAACCTATAGCGTGACCTACACAAAAATTGCTGGCAGTTGTTTACCAGAAACAGATTCAATTGTAATTCAATATTATCCTGCATTCCAAATTCCTACCCCTAAAAAATTGAGCAGATGTAATACAGGAGCTACTACCTATACATTTGATTTACATCAAAATAACACGATAGTGAATCCAAATTTGTCGACAAATTTGTCTATTTCTTATCATCTTACATTAGAGACTGCTCAAAACAACAGTAATCCCTTGCCACAAATTTATGCAGCAACTAACAATCAAACCATTTTTGTGAGGGTCGAAAACGAGAATGGTTGTCTAGCAATCAAATCATTCTTACTTATGTTTTTACCGCCTGCAGTCGCGCATACCGCTCCAAATTTAGAGAAATGTGAAAAATCAGCGACGCAGCATAGTGCAACTTTTAATTTGAATGATAATAAAACAGCACTTTTAAACGGTCAAAGTGGTACAGATTATTCTATTAGTTATCACGCTTCGGCAAGTGATGCGGCGACTGCTGCAAATCCGCTAAATCCATCATTACTTTCTACAGGTCAATTTATTTTTGCTAGAGTTCAAAATATTTCTGATTCTGTATGTTTCAGTATCAGTAGTTTTGAATTGATTCTGAAACCTGTCCCTGCGGTGACTACACTTCCTAATATAATTGTTTGTTCGCAGTATATTCTCCCTGCTATTGCAAATGGTACTTATTACAGCGCGGCAAATGGAGCTGGACTAAGTATTCCTGTAGGCACAGCCATTACCGAGACTCAAATGGTTTATATATTTAATCAAACTGCTGACGCCAATTCTTGTGCTGCGACTAGTAGTTTTAAAGTGACTGTTATCGATCAAAGTATAATCACTTTTCCAAGCGGAAGTCATTGCGGTAAATATCAGTTACCTGTTCTTGCTTATGGTGAATTACACACCCAACCAAATGGCGGTGGAACTGTACTAGAGCAAGGGAGTTTTATAACAAGTACTCAAACAATTTATGTGCATTTTCAAACTACAGTTGCACCTGTCTGTGAAATCAATACAAGCTTTAGCATTACCATAACACCATCACCACTATTGGATGAAGTTGAGAATATTTTTGACTGTTCAACCTATATATTGCCAGTCCTTTCTCAAGGTAATTATTACAGCGCTGCCGATGGTGGCGGAATTCAACTTGCGTCAGGAACGCAGATAACTAGTACTCAGGAAATTTTTATTTATGCTGTTAATATGGGATCGCCGCCTTGTTCGTCTTCAAGACAGTTTACGGTTTACATTGGAAATCTTCAACCTGCAGATGTAACTCAATGTGAACCGTACCAATTACCGCAACTTCCTATCGGTAAATATTTTACAGGTCCAAATGGAAATGGTCAGGAAATTTTGGCGGGAACAATGATTAGCTCTTCGCAAACTATTTACATTTATGTAGATAACAACTCACAACCATGCGCAACAAATGTTGAGTTTCATTTAACCATCTCTCAGCCACAAATTGACATCTTTTCAGACATTTCATCATGTGGATCTTACGAACTACCAATTTTGACAAATGGATCTTATTTTACTGAAACGAATGGCGGAGGAATAGATTTGTATGCTGGGGATTTCATCCTAACTACACAATTAATCTATATCTACGCAATTGCTACCGATGGATGCAGTAATGAATCTTCTTTTACAATTACTGTCAATGATCCAGCGCTATTGGATTCACGATCTGATATTGACATTTGCAATTCCTATACTCTAACTCCACTTACTCATGGTGACTACTATACGGGACCGGGTGGAACTGGCCAAATGCTTGCGGGTGGAACAACATTGTATCAATCGCAAATTATTTATTTATATAATGCGACAAATTCCACTCCACAATGCACAGCCGAAAGTAGTTTTGAACTCTATATTTTCGCCGCTCAAGCTGATGATCTTGCTGATATTTCTGTGTGCGACCACTATGTATTGCCCGTTCTTGCAAGCGGAAATTATTATGCAAACTCGGGCGGTCCTTATGCAAATACTACAATAATTAATGCAGGCGACATCATCACTTCTTCGACCACACTTTATATTTTTATAGAGTCGGGACAACGTATTGTATGTAGTGACGAAAATATTTTTAATATAACTATCCACCACACTCCTATTGTGACAACTCCTGTAAATATAGAAAACTGTGATTCGTTTACTCTGCCACCTTTGGCGGTTGGTCACTATTATACTGCTGCAAATGGCGGCGGCGTGCAGCTTGCTGCTGGAGATTTAATTACTGCATCTCAGACAATATACATCTATGCCGAAACAGGAACCACACCTAATTGTTATAGCCAAAACAGCTTTATGGCAAAAATTTTCAACGTAAGCGAACTGCCAGATTTTACAACTTGTGATAGTTATAAACTTCCGAATTTATCCGTGGGAAATTATTTTACAGCATCCGGCGGTAATGGCATTCAACTTCCTGCAGGCTCATCAATAACACAAAGTGGAACTTATTATATTTATGGTATTTCTCCCTATAATGCAGGTTGCTCTGATGAAAGCGAATTTACAGTAACAATTATTCCACAGCCAGAAGCATATTCTGTTCCTACGACAGTTACATCTGTTTGCGATGAAGACGGTGTAAACGATGGAATATTTAATTTTGATCTTTCACTAATTGCTTCAACTGTACTTGGTTCACAAACCGGATCAGAATTTAGCATTACATTTCACGAAAGCCTATTTGATGCCAATCAGAATTTAAATCCCGTTACTACTTCCATCAAACCGTTTGTATTTGCTAGAGTCAATAACTCTTTGGCAACTAATTGTTTTGCAACTGTAAAAATTGGAATCTTCATCAAACAATTACCAGAACCGACATTCGAAGACGCTTATATCTGTATTGATAGCAAAACGCAAAAATTATTAAGCCCAACTACTATTTACTCCGGATTGAATTCTGGAACTCACACTTTTATTTGGACAAATAGTGCTGGACAAAATTTGGGTACGCAGGCAAATTATACAGCTATTGTTGCGGACACTTACACCCTTACTTCCATAAGTACTCTTACGGGTTGTTCATCCCAAAGGACGGCAACATTAAGTCCCTCAGAGCCAGCAAGTATTTCCTATACTACAAGTTATGATTTTGCAGATTTGTCCTATGTAACTATTGCTGCAACAGGAGTTGGTGGTAATTATGAATATCAAATTGATAGTGGAGAATTTCAGGATAGTCCAACATTCAGTAATTTAAGCGGAGGACTGCATATTATAACTGTTCGGGATAAAAATGGATGTGGAGATGCGATCAGTTCTGTTTTGCTGTTGAAGTATCCACATTTTTTTACACCAAATGGCGACGGCACGAATGACACTTGGAATATTCCAGATTTACGATTTGCCAAAAATACGTTAATTTCGATAATGGATAGGTATGGGAAACTTATTGCTAAAATCACACCAAATGGCACCGGATGGGATGGTCTATATGCTGGGCAAATACTTCCAGCTACAGATTATTGGTTTGTGGTTAACTACCAAGTAAATAGTGAACAGAGGGAATTTAGATCGCACTTTTCATTGAAACGATAGATTTTATTTTCAATTATTTGTTGATAAAGTCCGATAAAAGATTATACTGCTTAAGATATAGTAAAATGTTAACAATTTGAAAAATAGGGCAAAATACATACTTACTTTACAACCTTTTGTTTTTCTTTATTGTACGAAAATACTTCGCTGATTTTAAATCTAATTTTTTGCATATTTCGAATTAGATTAGTGGAAAAATTTCTCAAAATTCTAATTATCAGCTATTTCCTATAACTTTCATATTAAATTCTAAGTAAAATTCAAAAAATAGTGCAAAAAATGAATATTTACCGCGCACATTGCGAATATAGAAGTTTATACAATAGATATTCATTATTTATATAGTTTCTATATTGAAAATCTTTCATACGAATATTATTGTTTTTCATTGATAATTCGATGAATCTTTGCAGTATAAATTTGCTGCGTAAATGAATAAAATATTAATAATTGTACTGTTAATTTGCACGATTGGAACCTATTCTCAGACGATAAATGTTACCACTAATCAGCAAACAGTACCACAGTTGGTTAATGATGTGCTAATTAATTCCCCGTGCGTTAGCGCGCAGAATGTGACGTGGCGAACCGGAAGTAATTTCGGATCTGTAAATGGAATTGGTTATTTTACCAATAGCAACCCTAACTTTCCAATGACCGCAGGCGTACTCTTAAGTACAGGCGATGTGACGAAGGCTGCTGGTCCAAATACTACTTTACTTAGTGACGGAAATGCTGCTTGGACAGGAGACGCAGATTTAGAATCTACATTAGCTGCGGCAGGAATTACCATGAATTCTACAAATGCAACCGTTTTAGAATTCGACTTTACATCAATCTCTACTCAATTTAATTTCGATTTTATTTTTGCCTCAGAAGAATACGGTAACTTCCAATGTCAGTTTTCTGATGCATTTGCTTTTTTACTAACGAATGTTACTACAGGCGTTACCACAAATCTAGCTGTTGTACCCAATACCAATACACCAATATCAGTTGTGACAATCAGAGATTTTCTATATAACTCATCTTGCACTTCAGAAAATTCAGAATACTTTGGCACCTTTAATGGTGGTGGTGGAGCTGCTAATTCGGCAACAAATTTTAATGGGCAGACAAAACTCCTGACTGCTAGTTCTATTTTGATACCAAATACTGCTTATCATATAAAACTAGTAATTGCGGATCGTGGAGATTACAAATCGGATTCTGCAATATTTATAGCTTCCGATAGTTTTAATGTAGGTCAATTTGTTCTTGGTCCAAATTTAACACTCAATGCAGATAGCGCACTTTGCTTTGGTGAAAATCACTTATTAGAATCTTCGTTGAATCCTACAGAGTATTCTTTTATTTGGAAGAAAAATGGTGTAGTGATAGCGGGAGAAAACGGTCCAAATTTAACCGTAACTAATGCTGGGACCTATTCTATAACTTATACAAAACTTCTTGATGGCTGCTTGCCAGAAAGCGATTCAGTTATTGTTCAATACTATCCTAAATTTGAATTCCCTGATCCAAAAAATTTAAGCCGATGTGATAATGGTGCTGCCACACAAGATTTTGATTTATTTTTAAATAATTCTGTGGTGACAGTAGGTTTGCCGCCTAACACTCCTGTGTCCTATCATATTTCAGAACAGGATGCTTTTGACGATGTCAATCCTTTACCCCAAATATTCTCTAGTGCTGCAAATAGAAGAATTTATGTGAGAGTTGAAAATCAGGGAGGTTGCCCAGCAGTAAAATATTTTTTACTTACCTCTTTACCATCAGCTGTAGCTTTTCCATCACCAGATATGGCCAAATGTCAAATATCTTCGACTTCAGCTTCTGCAACTTTTAATCTTGACGATAATAAAGCAGCAATTTTGAATGGTCAAAGCCCTACAGATTATACCGTAACGTACCACGATTCTGCTGCAGAATCTTCAAGTGGACTTAATCCTCTTAGCACAACAATTGTGTCCGGTAATCGGACTATTTATGTGAGAGTTCAAAATATTTCTGACCCATCATGCTTTAGTACAAACAGTTTTCAACTTGTTTTAAAACCAGTACCTCCAATTAATTCCCTAGCAAGTGTTATTGTTTGCTCCGAATTTATACTTCCAGTTTTAGCATACGGTACTTATTATGCTGCTCCAAATGGAGTTGGTCCAATTATTCCTCCCGGAACCGCAATTACCCAAACTCAGACAATTTATATTTATAATAAATTTGATGGACCTGATGGCTGTGCTGTACAAAGACTTTTTAAGGTAACAGTTATCGATCCAGTAGCGCTTACTCCTCCTAACAGCAGTCATTGTAATACATACAAATTACCTACTCTTGCTTATGGTGAGTTTCATACTGAGCCAAATGGCGGAGGATCAATAATCCCACAGGGAAGCTCTATTACTAGTACACAAACAATATATGTCTACTATCAAACTATCGTCGCTCCTATTTGTGAAATCAACACTAACTTTACAGTTACAATTTACCCATCACCATCACTTGAGGATATTCACGATGTTTTTGACTGTATTTCATACACTTTGCCTCCGCTTCCGCAAGGCAATTATTTTAGCGCCGCTAACGGTGGAGGAACTCAAATCGCAGTAGGAACGCAGATTACTACAACTCAAGATGTGTATGTGTACGCTGTTGGTTCTGGACCGCTAGCCTGTAGTTCAAATAAGAAATTTACTATTTATGTAGGGAATCTCCAGCCCGCAGATATTAACCAATGTGAACCGTATGTTTTACCACAGCTGCCGATAGGTCAATATTTTTCGGGTCCAAATGGCACAGGTCAAGAAATTTTGCAAGGAACAGTTATTAGTAATTCACAAACTATTTACATATTTGTTGGAAATAACAATCAGTCTTGTGCTACCAATGTGGAATTTAATTTAACTATTTCTCAACCCCAAACGGATACTCTAACTGATGTCATTGTTTGTGGCGGATATCAACTTCCAGTATTAGTCAATGGATCCTATTTTACACAAACCGGAGGCGGTGGTACATCATTAAGTCCTGGAGACATTATATTAGAGTCGAAAACAATTTATATTTTTGCCACTTCAGGCGCAGAATGCACTAGTGAGACATTCTTTACTGTAACGGTTAATAATTTAGCTCAAATTGATTCGCGTGCTGACATAGATATTTGCGACAGCTATACCTTAACCCCATTAACAAATGGAAATTATTATTCGGGACCTAGCGGAACTGGAAACTTACTTCCGGGCGGGACAATTATATATGAATCACAAATAATCTATGTCTATAGTGCCACCAATTCAACACCTCCATGCACCGCTGAATCGAGCTTTGAAGTATTTATTTTCGCAGTAGAAGCTGATGATATTGGAGACATTGTTGCTTGTGACCAATATGTTCTTCCAGAATTGACAGTTGGACAATATTATGCAAATTCTGGAGGTCCGTATCAAAATGCGGCACCTATAGACGCTGGAGCAATTATTACGCAATCAACAACGCTTTACATTTATGTCGAATCAGGAGAGCGGATCGTTTGTAGTGACGAAAATGTTGTAAACATTACAATCAATAAAACTCCTGTAGTTGCACCAATGCCAGATATAGAGCAATGTGAATCATTTATTCTTCCCGCCTTAACAATTGGAAATTATTTTACTGCACCTAGTGGCGGCGGAACTCAGCTAAATGCTGGAGATTTACTAACAAATTCTCAAACCGTTTATATTTATGCAGAAACTGCTACCACCCCGAACTGCTTTGATGAAGAAAGTTTTACAGCAAAAATTTATAATGTAAGTGAGCTAACAGACATTATAACTTGTGTTGGTTATAAATTACCAAATTTATCTGTTGGAAATTATTACACAGAATCGGGAGGTAACGGCAATCAAATTCCGGCCGGCACTACACTTACAGAAAGTGGTACTTACTATATTTACGGAATTTCTCCATTTGGCTCTTCATGTATGGATGAAAGCGATTTTGTTTTAACTGTTGTTCCACAGCCACAAGCATATCCTGTTCCTATTATAATGACAACTCTATGTGATGAAGATGGAACCAACGATGGAATTTTTAATTTTGATCTTTCAACTCTAACAACAACTATTTTAGGCACTCAGGTTGGAACTGAATTTAGTGTGACATTCCACGAAAGTCTCTATGACGCAAATCTGAATTTAAATCCTGTGACGAGCTCTACAAATTCGAATGTTTTTGCTAGAGTAAACAATGCCTTGGCTCAAACTTGTTTTGCAACCATCAAGATTGGAATTTTTATAAAAAAATTACCTGAACCAACTTTTAAAGACGCTTTTATATGTGTCGATAGTGAAACTCAGACATTATTAAGTCCTAAAACTATCTTTTCTGGTTTAAATTCAGCAACTCATACTTTTGAATGGAAGAACTCTTCTGGCCAGATAATTGGAACTCAAGCAAATTATACCGCTAGTCTTCCGGGCATTTATAGCTTAACTTCTACTAGTTCGCTAACTGGATGCTCTTCTATTCGGACAGTAAATTTGAGTCCATCAGAGCCTGCTGTAATTACCTACACGACAAGTTCTGATTTTGCTGATCAGACTTATATTACGATTATAGCAACTGGAATTGGTGGCGATTATGAATATCAAATTGATAATGGATCATTTCAAGACAGTCCTACTTTTTACAATTTGTCTAGTGGCATTCATACTGTAACAGTAAGAGATAAAAATGGATGTGGCAACTCAGCGACTTCTATTCTGATTATAAACTATCCACATTACTTTACTCCAAATGGTGATGGCGTTAATGATACATGGAATATTCCTGAATTGAGTTATGCTAAAAATGTTACGATAACTATTATGGACCGATATGGAAAAATTGTGAATAAAATAAATCCAAAATCTGCTGGCTGGGATGGATTATATAATGGTAACCAATTACCATCTACAGATTATTGGTTTGTTGTAACTTATCAAATTGGCAACGAGCAGAGAGAATTTAAATCTCACTTCTCTTTAAAAAGATAAGACAATTTTAGAAAAAATAAATTTTAAAAATACAGAGCATTAGTGATTGTTTTTTTTTAGCAAACTATGCAATCCAAAATGAATGCTTACACCTAAAGCGGTTAAATAAATTTCGATTTATTTAACCGCTTTTTTGTTTTTAAATGATAATCAATTTTTCTTCACTCTTTTTACTTTTTCTTTATTCAGTTCTTTTTTTAAACAATTGCTAAAATTCTCGAGAAATTGTTGTCCAAAATAAACATAATGCAAAACTAAAAGCCATTTCTAAAGAATAAACTCGTTACGATTCTACAAAAAAAAGTTAAAAAAAAATTACTCCATTAGTAGGTAAAACTTACAGAATTACTATATTTGATGTAGTTCATCGACTTTATTTGTCTTTAAGCGATAATTGATTGAATATTTGCAATATTAAAATGAGCCAAAAATGAAAAGAACATTACTTTTAGTTTTATTAGTTTGCTCTCTAGGAATGTATTCACAATCAATAAGTGTTACTACCGAGCAGCAAACTATACCTGAATTAGTTAATGATGTATTAATTAATTCTCCTTGCGTAAATGCGCAGAATGTTACTTGGCGTACTGGCAGCAATTTCGGGTTGCACAATGGTATTGGTAAATTCACCAATACAAATCCAAATTTTCCAATGTCATCTGGTGTTGTTTTGAGTACGGGAAATGTACTTAGCGCCGCTGGACCAAATACCACAATGCTTAATGAAGGTTCTGAAGCATGGTTAGGTGATGCCGATCTAGAAGCAGTATTGGCTGCAGCAGGAATTAGTATGAGTTCTACCAATGCAACGGTTTTGGAATTTGACTTTACCTCAATTTCAAGTCAATTTAGTTTCGACTTCATCTTTGCCTCAGAAGAATACGGGAATTTTCAATGTGAGTATTCAGATGCATTTGCATTTCTACTTACTAATGTAAATACTGGTGTTACAACAAATTTGGCAATTGTTCCCGGTACAAACCTGCCTATATCTGTTGTGACTATTAGAGACTTTCTATATAATTCGTCTTGTTCATCTGTTAACGCCGAATATTTTGGAAGATTTAACGGCGGAACTGGAGTTGCTGGCTCTGCAGTAAACTTTAATGGCCAGACAAAAGTATTAACAGCAAGTTCAATTCTTACTCCAGATACACAATATCATATCAAGCTTGTAATTGCAGACCGAGGTGATTACAAATCCGATTCAGCAATATTTATAGCTGCAAACAGTTTTAATATTGGACAAAATGTTTTGGGTGCTGACTTTCTAGTAAATAACAATAGTGCAATTTGCGCCGGAAGTACGCATGAACTTTTTACTACTCTAAATCCACTTTTATATTCCTTTCAGTGGTTAAAAAACGGAGTTGTAATGGCAGGTCAGACTGCTTCCACTTTATTGATAACTTCTCCTGGAACGTATACTGTGAGCTACACAAAGTTAATAGGTGATTGTTCACCAGAAACTGATGATGTTGTAGTTGAGTTTTATGCAGCTTTCCAAATCCCTACTCCAAAAGATATTTATAAATGTGACAATGGACAATCGCTGCAAAGCTTTAATATTTATCAGAATACTTCAATCGTGACGGCAGGTCTACCTACAGACTCTGCAGTTTCTTATCATCTTACAACAGAGGATGCTCAGAATAATGTTAATTCATTATCTCAAAATTACCTAGGTACTGCAAATCAAACAATTTTTGTTAGAGTTCAGAATCCAGTAAATGGTTGTGTTGCAATCAAATCGTTCAAACTAGTCTTTTTGCCCCCAGCAGTAGCCTACACTGCGCCAAACATTAAAAAATGCGAACGATCTGCAACTCAACACAATGCTGCCTTTAACCTAGATGCTAATAAAGCAGTTATTTTGGGAGGTCAAAGTTCCGAGCATTATTCTGTAAGCTATTACAACTCCGAATCGGATGCAACAAATGGAATAAATGCACTTGCTACTTCTCTACTATCAGCAGGTCAAACCATTTATGTGAGAGTACAAAACATCTCAGATCCAAGCTGTTTTAGCATCACGAGTTTTAATCTTATAATTGATACAATCGCTCCAGTTGATGAACTTCCTGATGAGCTGGTTTGTGATCAATTTGTACTTCCTGAATTAGTACATGGAAACTACTTTACAGCTCCAAATGGTGGTGGAACGCCTCTATTTGCAGGACATATAATCACAGAAACTCAGGTAATTTATATCTATAATCCAGGAATTAACTGCCCAGCTTCTAGTAGCTTCAAAATAACCGTAATTGATCCACTTCAAATTACCCAACCAAGTGGTTCTTACTGTGATAAATATGTTGTCCCTTCTATACCTTACGGTAACTTTTACACTCAGCCAAATGGTCAGGGTCAGCTAATTGCACAAGGAAGTACAATTACTAGTTCACGTACTATATATATTTACTACGAGGCACTTGTGGAGCCTTTCTGTATAATCTCGCTTAGTTATGATGTAACTATTGCAGCTTCGCCAATTATTGCAGCTGTACAAGACGTATTTGATTGCGAAAGCTACACGCTTCCAGCACTAAGCGTCGGCACATATTTTACAGGTACTAATGGAACAGGAGTGCAGCTTGCTGCAGGAACAGTTATCACTAGTACTCAAAGAATTTATATTTATGCTGAAAACACGAATCCAATTGTCTGTGCTAAACAAAGAACTTTCAAAGTATTTATTGGGGATTTGCAGCCGGAAGACGTTATTCAATGTGAGCCTTACACACTTCCATCATTGCCTATTGGAACATATCATACAGGACCAAATGGAACCGGACAAATTCTAGCAGCAAATACAGTTGTTCCTGCTTCTAGCACAATCTATATTTATGTAAATGATAACACTCAAGCATGTGCAAGTGATGTCCACTTTAGTGTAACAATTAATCAGCCGCCAGTAGATTCTCTTCCTAATGTATCAGTTTGCGGTGGATATACTTTACCAGCATTAGAAAATGGATTTTACTATTCTGCTTCCGGAGGCGCTGGACCACAATTAGCAGAAGGAGATATTATTACTAGTAGCAAGACAATTTATATTTTTGCGGTTCTAGCAGATGGCTGTAGCAATCAGTCACAGTTTAAGGTTACAGTAAATGCACCAGCACAACTTGACCCTCGTGCTAATATTGATATTTGCCATTCTTACACATTGACACCTCTTACAAATGGTAATTATTACACAGCTCCTGGTGGAACTGGACAACTTATACCGGGGGGAACTATAATTTATGAGTCGCAAACAATCTACATGTTTAGCGCAACAAATACCACTCCGTCTTGTACAGCCGAAAGTAGTTTCGAACTTTTTATTTTCTCTGTAGAAGCAGATACACTTGGCCCAATAACGGCATGTGATCAATATGTATTGCCTGCTCTTACAAATGGAAATTACTATTCAAATCCAGGTGGACCTCTAGCAAATAGCGGAATGTTGCATGCTGGGCAAATAATTACAGAATCAACAACTTTGTATATTTTCAAGGAAGCTGGAGATCGTATTAGATGTCATGACGAAAATATTGTGAGCATTACAATTAACAAAACGCCTGTTCTAGCAACTATGGCTAATATTCAGCAATGCACATCTTATATTTTGCCAATATTGACCGTTGGGAATTATTTTACAGCTCCAAATGGTGGTGGAACTCCCCTATTTGCTGGGGATGAGCTGACTACCAATCAAACTATTTTTGTATATGCTGAAACAGCTACGGTTCCAAATTGTAGTGATGAAGAGAGCTTTACCGTTTCCATTTTTAAAGTAAATGCTTTGCCAGATGTTACAACATGTTCTAACTATAAGTTACCAACCTTGGCAATCGGAAAATACTACACTCAATCTGGTGGTAATGGAACGCAAATTCCAGCAGGAACTACAATCACAGAAAGTGGTACTTACTATATCTACGCGGTTTCCAATTTTGCTTCGGGATGCTCTGACGAAACAGATTTTATTGTAACTATTATTCCGCAACCTAAAGCTTTTAATGTTCCGACAGCAATGACTACTGTTTGCGATGAAGATGAGACAAATGACGGAATTTTCAATTTTGATCTTTCTGCTCTTGCTGCAACAGTCCTTGGAAATCAAACTGGAACTGAGTTTAGTGTAACATTTCACGAAAGTCTTTTTGAGGCCAATCAGAATCAGAATGTAGTTACGAGTTCTACAAAACCAAGTGTATTTGCAAGAGTTAGCAATGCTCTGGCACCTGATTGTTTTGATACGGTAAAAGTTTCAATATTTATCAAGAAATTACCTGAACCAACTTTCAAAGATGCATATATCTGTATTGATAGTGAAACTGGGCAATTGCTAAGTCCAACGACAATAGTATCTGGTCTTCATGCTGGCACACACACATTTATTTGGAAAAATGCTACTGGACAAACGATTGGTACTGCAGCTAATTATACTGCAGTTGTACCGGGTGTTTATAGCCTGACTTCTACAAGTTCGGTTACGGGATGCTCGTCTACTAGATCGGTTACTATTCATCCATCTGAACCAGCAACAATTACCTATACTACAAGTGCAGATTTCTCTGATCAGCGTTATATTACCATTACAGCAACTGGTGTAGGCGGAAATTACGAGTATCAACTTGATGGTGGCTCATTCCAAGATAGTCCAACGTTTTACAACGTGAGTAGTGGAGTTCACATGGTGACCGTGAGAGATAAGAATGGCTGCGGAATTGCTACAACTTCGGTTTTGGTAATCAATTTTGTTCATTATTTTACACCAAATGGTGATGGTGCAAATGACACTTGGAATATTCCAGATCTGCAAAGTGCTAAAAATGCTTCGATTAGAATTATGGATCGATACGGAAAAATTGTAGCCAATCTTTCGCCATCAGGTGCGGGTTGGGATGGTAATTATAACGGAAAGCCGCTACCATCTTCAGATTACTGGTTTGTAGTTTCGTATGAAGTAAGACAAGAAATTAAAGAATATAGAGCGCACTTCTCACTCAAACGATAATAATACTTAATTTGTTAATTATTACTATCTAATAAAAGTCTCCTGTAATGGGAGATTTTTTTTGGTTTAAAGTGAAATTTAAGATAGATTTTTAGCCCTGATAGTAGCGCAAATCCCGCAGGCAGCATTACTATTTTTTCCTGACCGATAAGAGCAACCAGCGGAAGCTCCTTATCTGGCATTGGAAAAAAAGACTCGCCACGAGGAATTGAAGTGGATAGCGGGGAATAGCTTCAAATAGGAAAAATTGTAGCATACTAAAGATGATTTTTATTTGGGCGTGTCCCTGCGGGCCGGGCTGTCTGTTCCCAATCTTTGTCGTAGCTTTTGCTTCGCAAAGCCACAACAAAGGATTTCCACGACCATCCCTCACGCAAAAAAAGTCACTACAGGAAATTAATATTTTGAAAATAATTGAAAATATCTGTAACAAAAACTCCTTTTGATTGTCTACTTACACAATTGCAGTCGGAATTCCGAAAAAAAGCAGTCCAATCATTAATCTTAAAAACTATGAAATTCAAATTAGCACTACTATTTCTGCTAGGTCTTATTTTCTCCGCTTCGGCTCAGACAGGATCGGTAAACGGAAAAGTATTTGACAAGAAACAAAATTTGGCAGTTCCCTACGCAACGGTGACTGTAACAGCAGCAGAAAAGGTGGTAACCGGCGGAATCACCGACGACAAAGGAAATTTTGATATTAAAAATATCCCTTTTGGAAGCTACACTATAGAATTACAATTTATGGGTTACAAGACGATTAAAATGCCCCTTACCATCAACGGATCAAAGACAAATGTATCTCTAGGAACATTAAAACTCGAAGATGATTCGGTGCAATTGGAAGGTGTGACAGTAATTGCAGAATATTCTACAACCGAACAAAAGATTGATAGAAAAGTAATAAATGTTGGCCGTGATTTGACCACTGCGGGCGCGACTGCATCCGAAATTATGTCGAATATTCCATCGGTAAACGTGGATCAAGACGGAAAAATTTCGCTTCGCGGAAACGAAAATGTGCGAATTCTTGTGGACGGAAGACCAACGACAATTGAGGCATCGCAACTTTTGAAACAGATTCCATCTACTTCTATAAAAAGTATCGAACTTATTACCAACCCAAGTGCGAAATACAATCCAGAAGGAATGTCGGGAATCATCAATATTATTCTCTACAAAAATGCGAACAACGGTTTTAACGCTTCGATAAATGCGGGAATTACTCTTGCCAAAGAGCCAAAATTCAGCAACTCGATCAATATGAATTACCGAACTGGAAAAGTCAATTTCTTTTCTACACTTGGAAGTAATTTCGGGGAACGATTAAACAAAGGGCAAACAAATAGATTGGACGAAAATTCTTTGCAGTTATTTGATATTGTAAACGACAATAAATCGCAATTGGTAAAGTTTGGAATGGATTATTACATCAATGATTTTAATACGATTTCTGTTTATACCAATCAGAATTTCGGCAAAGGTGACGGGAATTTTGATGTTGCTTTGTCGTATCCAGACGCCATTAGAAATTTAAATCAAACTTCAATTTACAAGGCTACAACCGATGATGCGAGCTATAATTTGGCTTATAAACATCTAACAAAAAAAGAAGGAGAAGTTCTAGATTTTGAGGTAAACTACAATTTGTCTAATTCTGATAGTGATTCTTACTACAATACAATCTATGCGAATCCTGCGGTTCCCAACAGCGGATATACGGAAGTAAAAACTGATGACAATAAGAGTTTTACGGCAAATCTTGATTATCAGAGACCTATCAATGATAAAACAAAATTGGAACTTGGTGCAGAAGCGCGCGTTCTAAGAACTGATAATGAATACAATTCGACCACAGCATCGATTGCAGATGCCAATTATTTATATGATTTAAACATCTATTCTGCCTACGCGACGTTTGGTCAGCGCTTCAAAAAAATCAGTTATCAGCTTGGCGCTAGAGTGGAAATGTATGATGTTTCTGCAACTCTAAATGGCGAAATTGCTCATAAAGATGATTATATAACTTTATATCCTTCGGCTTCTATGACCTACGCGTTGTCTGAAAAAGATCAGTTTCAGTTGAGTTATAGCAGACGTGTAGATCGTCCGTCGATCAATCAGACAAAACCAATTAGAGAATTTAGCACTCCGAAAGTAACTAGCATCGGAAATCCATTATTGGATCCACAATTTACCAATTCAATAGAGGTAAATTATACCAGAAGTTTGAAAAAAGGTACCATTACTGCAGGAGTTTTTGTGCGTGATATAAATAATGAAATTAACCGTATTATCTATCCAGATCCAGAGAATGTGGATATGCAGATTATGACTTATGACAATTTTGCAGATAATACTGCTTATGGATTTGAACTTTCGGCAAATTATAAAATCACGAAATGGTGGGACATTCAGCCAGCGATTGACTTCTCTAGTATTTCTCAGAGTGGATTAGTTTCGATCTTTAATAACAACAGTTCAGAGTTTGAATTTGTAGAGAGAAATGTAGATGTGAGCGCTTTTAATGCCAGATTGAATAGTAACTTTAAAGCGTCGAAAAACCTGAAATTCCTTTTATTCGGATTTTATAGAGGTGCAGTAGACGGAATTCAGTTTAATAGCAAAGAAATGTACAAGATTGATTCTGGAGCAAGTTATTCTTTTATGGATAATGCGGCTTCCATTAGTGTTCGTTTTAATGATATGTTTAACACGATGAAATATGCTTTTGAATCTGACAATCCTTATCCACAAACTGGACAATTTAAATGGGAAAGCAGAACGGTTTATCTAGGTTTCAACTATCGTTTTGGATCTGGAAAAAACAAATCTCTTGAGCGCAAACGTCGTGAGAATAATGTAAAAGAGAATCAAGGCGGCATGTTTTAATCAGTTGCTTTTA
>CBDUDY010000002.1:0-45110 GCA_965366055.1 uncultured bacterium | reverse complement strand
TTTATTTTTCCGGAAAAAGTATACTTTCAATGAATTATTACTGCAAGATTGGAATTATAGAGTTGGAATTATCACTCTAATAATTACTCTAGTAATTCCGATTATTTGCTATAATGTTTGCTGAAATCTGCATGTCCCATCTCAGCAGCAACTTTTTTTAAATGAAAATTATTTAAAAACACTTCAGCAAGAATCTAAAATACTTTTTTAAATACTTAATCGATTCAGTTGCAGTTTTTTTTTGCTGGAAAATACAATTCATACTTGATCTTTACATCCAATAATTTGTTCTAAATTTTTTTAATTTGGATCTGATTGTTGAATTTTGAATTTATTGTTTTCATATTTCAAGTTACGATAGCTGGAAATCTTGCCCATCGTAATCTTTGACTAATAAAATTAGCAAATTTTAATTTGTGTACATCGGTAGTACCATAATCAGCTTGAGAAATGTTCATCAATCACATTAACAAGTTTTTAAAAACTTCCTAGAGCTTAAAAATTTTCTATGTCTTCCTATCGTTTTTTTTTTAAATTAAGGTAACTAAAAGCACAACCATTTATTTAACTAATTACCTACTATAAAAAATGTATAGAACGGGTGGTGTTCTCGTTTTATTAAAAATTTTATGACTTAATTTTTTTGTTGAATTTCTTAGGTGAAGTCGCACTTTTTCTCACGAAACTTTTTGTTTACTTCTCTTAAATATTCTCAACTCAAATATGCAAACATCTTAGCTACTATCATTTTTCAGCGCTATCTCTTACTCTATTTGAAATTTTTTGAGAAAAAAACTTTAACTATGTCATTCTGATCCACTTTGAAATAAATCAGGATCCACATCCGTTATACTTGCAATTTGGATCAATAGAGAGGTTTTTTCAAGTAGGAACTGATACTGTGCAAACCTACACATGCGATATTCGTTGATGAATTTCTCTAATTAGTTCAATTAAAATATTAAAAATCCTTTCGTGCCAGCAAAGTTTGTACCTACACAATTTGCCGAAATATAATACCAATTCTTATTATTTATTATTCATAAAAAGCCCCTTACTTACTATGAAATTGTTAAAGATTATTCTTGTATTTCTATTAATTCCGCTTAGTTTTTTTTCTCAGGAATCTTCTCCGATTGATTATTCCTTTGTTGACACAAAAACATTAGAAATTCCGGAAACTATGAGCAACAGCACTACTTTGATTGCTAAATATATTAACTCAAACTTCACAACAGATCGTGAAAAAACGCGAGCCGCATTTATATGGACTGCGTCCAATATTTCTTATGATCTTAAATACCTTTACAGCAGCTCTGAAAATAGAGAGGAAAAAATTGTGAGATCTTTAAAAACTCGGAAGGGAATTTGCGAGAATTATGCTGCGCTATTTACCGAAATTTGTAATAAAGTAGGGATCAAATCATACGTCATTGAAGGTTACACAAAGCAGCATTCGTTGGTTGATGCTCAGTCGCATGCATGGAGCGCATCATTAATTGACGGATCTTGGTATCTGTTCGACCCAACTTGGGGATCGGGATATATTAGTGGGAATAAATTTGTCAAGAAAATCAACAGTAAATATTATGCTCAGCGTCCTGAAAATTTTATCAAATCGCATATGCCATTTGATTATTTGTGGCAATTCTCATCATCGCCAATTAGCAATCAAGAATTTCAAGATGGAAAAATGAGCCAATATTCTAAGCCAAAATACTTTCAATTTTTGCAAGCTTTAGCAAATCATGAAACCCTTAGCTATAGTGAAAGACTAAAAGCTTCTGCCCAAAGAATCGAGGAAAATGGCGTAAAGAATGTTCTTATCAAAAAGCAGTTAGAATATCTAAAGACTGCAATCGATCATATTCACCAAAATAAAGTTATTGATCTTTACAATTCGGCAGTAGCACATTACAACGAGGCTCTTTCATCATACAATGACTTTATAGATTTTAGAAATAAAACTTTCAGTCAAAGTACTTCTGATAATTCTTTGAAAAAGGTAGTCAATTTGGCAGAAAATGAAATTAATGCTGCAAAAGAAATTCTAAACTCTCTTCCTGCCGCAAACTCAAACACAACTGTGGCGGTAAATAAATTACAGAAATCTGTAAATAACGTTAGTATGGATGTGCAAAAGCAAAAGTTGTGGCTTAAAAACTATTTGAAAGAAGAGAAAGCTGGCAGAAAAGCTGCGTTTTACGAGAGACCTGTTTTCCAGCGAAAAACGAGCGTAAATTATTAAAAACAGGTTGCATAATTTGCGACAATATATTTTACAAATTTTGTTACCTTGTCTACTTAAATGCAGCATGGCAATGAAAGACTTAAAAGATTTTATATCTCATTCGATTAAAATACAAAACAATACACCTTTAGATGATTTTGAAGGATATTCTGCCAATGACTTTCACTTTGTTCTATACGATCATTTCAATATTGAAAGTCCGGTGCAATTGAGAGAAGCCGAGATTGATGTTTATACAAAAGTTCCCTTTTTAAATCAGATTAGATTTCTACTGCAAAGGTTAAAGGCTGATAGCGAAATAAAGTTAACTGCAAAAGGTTATTTGCCTACCAAAATTGTAGCTGAAATATATGGAAAGGGGTTTTTAAGGGAATTTATGATAGATGAAGGCTATTATAAATTATATAAGGAAACAGATGCACTTTCAATACACTTAACTCGCATCATTTTAGAAATATCAAATTTGGTTAAGAAAAGAAATAATAAAATAAGCTTAACCCGCAAAGGATTATGTATTCTTGATGATGATGCAGCACTTTTCAAGAATATATTTGAAACTTTTACAATCAAATTTAATTGGTCATACAACGATGCTTATGAAAATGAAAAAATCGGTCAGATGGGTTTTGGGTTTACTATTATTCTACTTGACAAATATGGTCAAGAATATAGAGATAAAGATTTTTACGCCGAAAAGTATTTTAAAGCGTTTAATTTTAAGGCAGAAAATCCTAATTCGAATCTAGACCGTTTTTCGCTTTCTGCTTATAAAGCTCGAACCTTTGATAGATTTTTAAACTATTTTGGACTCCTTGAATATGAAGACAATAAAGTTGATGGCCGAGTGAAAGTTTCGAAATTATTTTCAGAAATTTTTAATATTTTACCTCCTAGAAATTTCTAGATAACTATGTACATGATTAATATTCTAGATAATAATCTCACACTATAAAATTTAAAATTTTTCGGCTTGTATTTTTATAAAAATACGTTGTTCGAATAATTCCGCTTTTGCTGAAATTTCCGTCGAGAAAATTAACTTATCAGAAGTGTATATGATATATTTGCACGCTAATTAAAGTCAGCACTTTTCGCTGTTTTGAATAACAAAGCAAAATTTTGACCAATATTATATAGTATTATTATGGGTGTTATTTGTTCTAATTGTCAAGGTGAAAATAATCCTGATGCAAAATATTGCTCTATGTGTGGTTATACATTGCCCATTTTGGAAAGTCAAAATAATTCAGAGATTAGTGCACAGCCAAAACTTAAAAAAACAAAGCACAAGCAGCCAATGTCCACTTATATCGGGGTAATTGTTGGAGTACTACTTTCCTTTTTTATAACCGGCTATTTTTTCAATCCTTCGATTGATTCTAAACTTGTCGATTTTTCAAATGAGTTTAATAAAAACTGTCCAATGAACATTGATCAGTTTACAAGAATCAACAATACTGTCGTTTTACCCAATAAAACTATTCAGTATAATTATACACTTCTTGGTATTAGTCAAGCTGATGTTCAATACGATATTTTTGAGGAGACTTTATTTCCAAGGTTACTAGAAACCGTCAAAACAAATCCAGACTTGAAATTATTTCGAGATAACGATGTCAGTCTTAAATATTACTATGCTGATGAAGCGGGTACTTTTATAACATCTTATACCGTTACCCCTAAAATGTATAAGTAATTTTAATACAAAAAATCAACAGAAATTGTTATTATTTCTCAACTTCTATAAGTTCTTTTTATCGAGAATAATTTTGAGTATTTTATTAAATTTCATGTAAAAATCGAAATATTATTACAGTAACTCCGGATACTTCTGCTGTTATTAATCGTAGAAATCAATATCGCGCAACACGGATTTATGTAAAAAAAAGCTCCGAAATTTCCTTTAATAATAGAAAATTCCAGAGCTATTTTGATATTCTAATTTACGATAAACTTATAATAATTAGATTTTTCAAGCATCGTAACTTTTACGATATAGATACCTTTTGATAAATTTTCAACGGAAACTCCATTATTATGATAATAATCTACATCAAAAACTATACTTCCATTCATATTAAAAATAGTAATTTTTGCATTTTCAGCATTCGTGACATAGAAAACATCTTTTGAAGGATTAGGATACAAAACTAAATTCCTTTTAAGCAAAAAACTTGGGGAACTAAGTGTGCTGTTGAGAACTCCGACTCCTTGCAGATCAAAACCACCGGAATTAAAAGGCGTAGGAAACGAATCATTTACCATATTCCCAAAACTATCGTAGCTGGCAAAATCGGGATTTATCGAACCAACCACGTCAATAATTTTCACATATCGAATATCCGATTTATCTAAAAATTCATTCTCAGGAAGATCAGAAATGTCGAAAGGAGTTCCATATTCCGAACTGTATTTTCCTGCCAAATTATGAAGATAAGTCGCCGCTGGACTTGAAAAAGTTGATAATTGTGTTACAGTTTGCGTTTGACTATGATTTGGAAACCTAAAAAAATGAATTCCATCCGAACTGACTTCTACAAAAGCAAGTTCAAGATATTCTGTGCTTCCATTTTCAAAAACTGCAAAATCATAACCATCGCCATCAACAATTGCATGATCAAAAGTCAAAATCGCACTACCAGCATCACCTAAACTAACAACTGCACCATCTGGAAAGCCGAGAGCATCTGTTTCCACACCAAAGCTTGCATAATTACTACCTGAAGCAATAGCATTAGGATTGGAGATATCAATATACCCGCGATTAATCGTAATGCCAGAAGCCCACTGCACAAACAGTGGGCTATTTTTATGAATGGCTGTCGTTCCCGGTAAACCTGCCGCAGGCGCATAGCTTTGCGCAAACATCCCCAATGAAAACAATATTAAAATATTGTAGCAAGAATTAAATCTCATTATTTAATGATTAATCGTTGTACTGATCTTGACGATTGATTGCTAATTTCCACAAAATAAATTCCTGCAGCCAAGTCAGAAACCGAAACGCCAGAAGTATTGTAAACAAGTTCTTTTGCCAATCTTCCAGTCGCATCATAGATCTTGATTGCAGCATTTTCAGCCTTATTAACATAGAAAATATCTGATGCTGGATTTGGATACAAACTTATAGCTACAGCAGCTGTATGTGTTGTGTTTCCAAGAACATTTACCGCCTTATAAAAGCTATTTGGAATAACTCCTACTGTGAAATTCTGTAGTAAAATCCCTGCTGTAGAAAATACATAAACCGTTCCTGCAGTAGAATAATTCCCTGCATCAGCGACATAAAGTTTGTCGTCAATAAGATCCATTCCATAAATTCCGTAAACTCCTTGTGCAGAAAGTGAACATAGTGACGCAGTTGGTAAAGTCGTCGAATCTATTGCAATTGTATAAACGTTTTCGTCAACAGTGTAGAAAAAATTGGTTGCTGCTGCATTAATTTCCAAGTTATTTGGATGCATCTCTGGAAATTCCAAAGTGCTAACTATAGAATTTGTAGCCAAATCAATTTTGACTAATCTACCATCTGTTTGCACAGGATACCAAGAAGGTTTTCCCGCACAAAGCACGTAAAGAAACCCGTCTTTTACCAAAAGTGAATTTGGCACATCGCCCACTTCAATAATTTGCTCAACCAATTGAGTCGTAGGATTAATTACCGAAACTGTATTTCCAACGCCGTAACCACCTTGATGTGCAACATAAAGTTTGTCATTAGTGTAGATAATTCGCTCCACACCTTCAGCAAGTGCAATCGTACTTTCAACCGAATTGTCTTCAAGATTAATCACCGCTAAATAATCGTCACTTCCACTTCCACCGTCTCCCCAATTGGTCACATACCCCTTTCCATTTGCGAAAGTCATATAGCGTGGATTGCTAATTCCAGTACTAATCGTAGCCACATAAGCGAATGTGCTGCGATTTACAACCTTAATAGTATTAGAAATGTTTAAGACTATATACGCAAAATCACCATTGAAACTGATGCTCTGTGCAGTATCGCCTAGCGAGGGAATTCCAGGATTTTGCGTGCCGTAAATATTGTTAGTCACCGCATTCTCGCTGATAAAAGATACGCTAGCATTGCTGCTTCCAGCGCCACCTTCATTAAGTACAAAAACACCATCGGTATATTGCGCCGACGCTGTGTAAAACTGAAATAAAAATAAAACGATGCTAAAAATCGTTGTACGAATAGTAATGTTCTTCATTGTAAAAATATTTAAAAATTAAAAGTTTTCTTGAATTGATAATAATATATCTGAATTAATTCCATAGAAAAATACCGCGCATATTACAGCGTGGATTACGGAAAATAATGTGATATATACGGAGTATAGAGTCATAATTTCCAAATCTTTTTCCCGAAGATTCAAGCATTTATTTGAAATATAAGGCAGGTCTCCTGGCTCGCGTCTTGCTGTTTACCTTCCCATTTTACTCCTCGCTTTACACGATTTTTCAAACAGTGGTTTGTAGATAACAACAAGCTTTTTTAGCTTACAGTTGCGGGAACAGCTTTGGTTTTTATCCAAATTCCCTTTTAATGCAGTATTAAATAATTAATACAACAACCTTAATTTGCTGCAAATGTAGTCAAAATATTCAGATTAAATTTGGATTTTATACGATTGAAAAACTATAAGTTTTCAATAGAATTATCGTGTATTTTTGGGCGCAACCCGTCGCCATAACGACTTTCTTACCATTGAAATGATTGCTGGCTCGGGTCGGGTCGTCCACTATATCTTTGCTGCCAGAAAATCCGTTTTCAAATCTGAAAATTTTCGATGGCAGCAAAGGATGCCGCTCCCACCCCTTGCGCAACTAAAATCTTCGAAAGACAAATATTTCTAAATAAAAATCCGACTTACTAAAACTTTTATTATTTTAATAAAACACTTACACTTCAATCATTAATTGAACAGTTAATTTTAAAAATAAAAATTTATTTATTTACCTTTTCATAATGATTCTATCTACGACATATTCTAAAAACGAAATTCATTTTCTAGAAAATCCTGATTCTGTTTTAGATTGTTGTTTTATAAAGTCTCGAATATTTCTAAATAAACGAAGAGGAGATAGTTTTACAGTAGAATAAACAAATGAATTTTAAAATAATACTGTCATGAAAAAAATTGACCACGGAAAAACAGTTAGTGAAATCTAAAATAGTTTTTGACAAAAATTGTAACTATGTTTTAACTGCTATCGAAAACAATTTTCAAAAAAATGTTTTTGTAAAAGGATCAAAAGTGTACGCAGAAGTAATAGATATTTCTGTTTCAGAAAACTTAGTACTTCTCCGCTCTATTCAGATAAATGGAAAGAAAGTGATCAGATACTTTTCTTGGAAGACTTGTACGATTTGAATAAGTAATTTCAAATTTTACGTCTTAGTTCAATCCAACTAATTTTAATGACCTTTTCTTTAGTGCTGCCAATATTTTAACTTGACAATTAGTTATTAATTGCCCAAATCCCCTAGCCCTGATGGCAGCGGCATCCTTTCCTGCCCCTTGTTTTGGGCAGGAAAGATATAGTGGACAGCAGGATAAAGCTCCTAAAAATTAAACTCCAAAGTAGTATAAAAAGTCCTTGTCTCCGACGGAATAATTCCAGGACCAGGATATCCTGTCGCGCGACGAGTGAAATATTTATTATCGGTAAAATTCGTTACCCCCGCTTCCAGTTTAAACATTTTCCATTTGTACGATGCAGAAAAATCGGCTACATAATAAGAAGGAATCTCTCCGAAAATTCCATATGTATTGTCGTTGTTATCGGTAATGCTATTGTTTGCTTCCGTGAATTGAGATGAAACATAACTCAACTGAATACTCGACATAAAGTTTTTGTAGCCAATAGAGGTTCCCGTTTTCAAGTTTAAAAGCGGTACAAATTCTACCTTATTTCCTTCGATATTAGGAGCATTTGATTTTAGATATTTCGAATCGGTAATTGACGAATTGGTAAAAACACTCCAGACGAATTGATCATTTTTGGCAAAGAAAGTTTTGCTGATACTCCAATCAATCATTGCTTCAAAACCATAGGTAACTGCCGTTCCAATATTGTCGCGAAATCGCACAACTGACGCGCTACCATTAGGATTTTTCTTTTCATACTCTCCTATTTTATCATTATAATACAACCCAAAAACACTTGCATCGAAAGTTACTTTATTATCTATCTGCCCACGAATTCCAATATCTGAAGTATAACCTTTTTCATCGGTAATATTTTCGGCAATCACTTGAGAAGGCGCAACGTTTCGGATATCATTAAAGGTGACCGAGCGGTAGTTTTGAGAAACATTACCATACCATTCCAATCGATTTGTGGGTTTGTAACTCAGACCAATTCCGAATAATAGGAAATTTCGATCCTTAATATTGTCTTCATAAATAGTTTCGTCAAGAATAGGGGTTCCCGCATAATCTAAATTAATTCTTCGGTAAGATCCTATTGCCTGTGTGCGAATACTTTCGAATCTAAATCCCGGAGTAATCGAAAATTTTTCAGAAACTCTAAAAATATTTTCACCAAAAACCGAAAGGTTTAGATTAGGATATTGATAATCTGACTGACTTGCGTACAACGGAAATTCGTCTGTTGCCACACTAAAATTGGCATCGCTTCCAGAACTTCCTGGACCTTGCAATCCTGAATTTTGTGCTTGATAATATTTGGCTCCAATCAAAAATGCATTGTTAGTTCCTAAGAAATTATGCTTTTGCAAAAATCTAGCTTCCGCTCCCCAATTTACAAAGTCGCCAACTATCAAATCTCTCACAGATCCTTCGATATCTGGGTTTGATACGCGATTGCTTCGGTAGCCAACTGCTTTTCTGCTGGCATCAAGACCAAATAACTGCAAAGAGAAATCTGCTTTGTCCGTCACTTTATGTTTCAATCGCAATGCAAATAGATTCCAATCAACTGCAAACCAATTTCTAGTTCTATTGCTTTGCAAAGGATCCTGATTAAACATAAAATCAGTTAATCCTCCCGCTTGCTGCGCTAGATAATCAAAATGAGTATAATCAAAATGTAACGATGTTTTATCAGTAAATTGGTAGTTTATATTCGCAAAAAAGTTCTTACTATCAAATTTAGAATTTGGTCGAAAGCCATCGCCCTTTTTATAGTTGTAAAAAGTATAATAGCTAAACTTTCCTTTTGTTCCGCTCAACGATGTAAAGTTGGTAAACAGATTGTTGGACCCTAGAGTATTTCGAGTGGAAAATTCAATTTCCTTTTTGGAAGGAGATTTTATTTTAAAATTCACTAATCCTCCAAACTGCGTTCCATATTGCAAAGATGCAGCTCCGCGTACAATTTGAATTTCTTCCAAAGCTTCTGTCGGCGTTGCATAGTAACTTTCAGGATATCCTAAAACATCAGCGCTGATGTCATAACCATTTTGACGCGTGTTGAAATTTGAAGTTCTATTTGGATTTAATCCGCGACCACCAATGCTTAATTGCAATCCTCCTTCTGACCCTTCGTTGATGGTGATTCCTACAACTTGAGCAAAAATTTGACGTGTATTATTGATGGATTTATTCGCAGTTAATTTAGCTACAGCTATAACTTCTGTCTTCTTTCCAGCATAAATCGCAGTTTCTTCGACATCTCTAAGTTTATTAATATTAGATAGTTTGGCACGCTCGTTCTGAATAACTACTTCAGATAGTGTAATCATCTTTTCTAAAGTAAAAATTTTATTGTTATCCGAAGAATTTATTGAAGTTTCAAGCAGTAGAAAACCGTCCTTATACAATACAAGTGAATTGGCAGATCCATCTTTTAATTCCAAAACAAATTGTCCCTTGGCATCGGAAAAAGATTTTGTAGACAAATCGACATTAAAAACTTCTACTCCCGAAAGTGGCTTATTTCCTTCTTGTACAACTATAGCTGTCACTTTTACCTGGCCATAAAGTGTAACATTACAAAGCAGTATAAACAAAAAACTAAAATCCTTTAATAGTTTCATTGAAAGGTAAAATCCAGTTTTTGTGGTGGAATGTATCATATTGTTCGGATAAATTTATGTTGGGATCTATGTAAGTTCGACTCAAACGGCCATTTAAGGCAACGTAACTTTCTACAGTTACAATTGGATTATCAATCCCTAGTTTTTTATAATGTTCGTGTAAATGATGTGCATATTGCAAAATAAAATCGGGCTGAAACGACATTTGTTTCTCCTGAAATCGCGTTAGGAATTCGCTGTTATCAACATGAATAGACTTTTTGGTTGTAGCATCTGTGACTTTAAATTCGGCATAACCTGCTTTTTCCATCAGCATTACTCTCCACGAAAATCGGAAACCTTCTTCTGTCCAGAAAAGTTCTTCTGGATACAATAAATATCGAAAAGGAAACACTAACTGGAAAATTAGAAACGCGCTTAAAATGGCTAATTTAATGTTATAGGCTTTGCTGTACTGTGCCACTTTGACTTTCCCATTCTCCCATACGTCAGTAGAAATTTTGAGTAATCCAGAAATATAAAAAAGTACTTTTTTATGAAAATCAGCTTCAAAGAAAATTAAACTGCTTACAATCATCACATATGGAAAAACTCCAATTGGGAATAAAATTCTAGTCAAGACATGAAAAATAACCACTAGAAAAAAAGCAAACCAACGTGTAGGTTTGTAAAGAAGTAAAAAGACAATTAGCAAATCGTAAAGCATCCCAACCCAACTAAAAGCGTAAGCAACCCAAGTTTCCTTTAAGAAGGGTCCAATCAGAGGTAAGTCGGCATTTGACGGGAGCCAAATTCGCAGTGGCATTGCTTCCAACAACCAATCAGAATTGATCTTCGCGATGCCCGCATAAATGTAAACGATCGCTAGTAATAGCCTTAAAATATCAATGTTCCAGCGAGGCACTTCGGCGAAAGCCAAACCTTTATTTTTGTAAACATCAATCGAAAAATACGCGTTTGCTGGAAGAAAAATCAGTACAAAACTAACAAGAGTAATGAAGTAATAATGATTGAGATAATACGTCATATCCATCAATTCGATATACGTAAAAGTCAAAAAAAATGTGATGATAGAAAGTCGATATTTAAAACCGATTGCCACAAAAAACGCAGCAATGCCAGCCACAATATAGAGTAAGTAAGTATATTGTCCGATAGGTTTTACCCAATCAAAACCAAAATATGAAAAGTGAAATGAGGGCTGAATGTAGAATTTGTCAATCCATCCGTGTGCCGCAAAACGAATCAAACTCAATAGCATCATCAAACCAAACGCTAGCCTAAAAAAAGCTAGCGTTGCAGTTGATGTATAAGAATTTAAATATGTTTGTATGCGCTGATTCATCACAAATTAATCACCATCACCATCTACGTAATCAATGGTAATATTAAGTGCCTGCATCATGTCTAGCTTAAAGTAAACAACATTTTGCTGCATAGCGTCATAAGCTTCAAGCATTTTTGAATTATTGCTGATAATTTGCTGTGTGAAATTGTCGTTCAATTCCGCGTTTGTGGTATAAATAGTTTCAAACTGATTGTTTATAATTGCGCTTAAATTCATACCATTGCGAACCGCTTTTACGTCATCTAAATAGGATTTCAAACTTGGTCCAACTTGTGAACTTTCAAAATACTTTCCATTAAAGAAATCTTGCTGTGCTTGCAAAGCAGTATTCAGCAATGTTTTCGAAATATCTTTTTTGTAATAACCTTCCACTTTTTCTGGAAACAAAGTACCATTTGAAAAAACTCCTGATGGAATTCCAACTTTCGCCCAACGAATATCTTTTTCGAAATTTTTTACAAAAAGATTAGTCATCTTGTTTGTCGAACTACTCACCGCCGTACCATTGCTAGCAATGAAAGTTGCTCTGTAAGATCCTTTCCAATCTGCCAATATCGCTGATGAATTTGATTTTAAAGCATTCGCAACAGTTATTGCATAAGTTCTATATGAAGTTGCATTTGCACTGCTACTATAAAAAGATACAATTTCAGAATCAGATTGTCCTAGACCATTTAGCAAATAATCCAAAGCTGGAAACCCTTGCTTAGAATACTGTGACAGCAACGCCAAATTATAGTTTCCACTAGAGATATTCTGCTCTATTCCCACGATATCTGTGGGATATGTATCAGCAGTTTCCTTAAAATTAAGATCTGAAGCTTTTCCAATATTATAAAGCATCACTTTTTGGAAAGCTTTATAAGCTTCCAGCCAAGAAGCGCGCACAGTAGTCAAGTTTTCCTGTGAGGGTGCAGCATTAAAACTTTCAATATTCAAAGTTAATAAAGCCAACTTATCATCGTAATTCTGAAAAGCAGGTATAATCAGATTATCTGCCCAATGTGTCAGTAATGTGGTACGATTAAAACTGTCTCCCGAAGGCGAATCTTTGTCGCTTGATGAACAAGCTGTTAGAAATGTTGCGAACGCAAATAGAAATATTAGTTTTCTCATTATATTCTATAAAATTTGATGCAAAATTAAGGATTTGAAATCAAACTATCTTTATTTATTCTAAATTAATTAACGGTTGCAGCTTGAGCTACGGTAAAACCAAATTTCGTAGCAATTTGAATTGAGATAGCATCTAGTTTTGGACTCAAAGTATCAATATCCCAAAGACCATTCTCTCCACTTACAAGTGTTGCCAACATAGTATTGACCTCGTCTTTGCTGAAGTATGGATTATCAGTTCCAGGCTGACGTGTGTATCTCAAAGACATAATAAAACCGTAACCTTCCGATAATGCGTGAAAAGCTTTTGCGCCATTATCTTCTACTAACTTTCCTTTACCTTCTTGCAAGTAATATACAGCGCGAACTGCGGCAACCAACGCTAATTTATTTTGAATCACGCTAATTTGCTGGTTTCTTGAAGTATAATCGTTTGCAACAATTGCAGCACGACCTTTGCGGAATGCTACATTAATATCGTTACTAGTAGTATTGAAATCGGCATCAGCCGTCACTTGCTCAATATAAGAACTCCAGAATTTTCTAGAATTTGTCGCAGTTTCATCAGCTCCGTAAATATATCCGTACGCCTCGTCCCAGTAATGTTCCATAGTAGTAAAATTACCATCTGTAGACAAAACTTTGTTGGTATTTTCAATAACATTCGATCCGCCGTCAAGTTTTAAAGTAGATAAATAGTGATTTGAAATCTGATCCATCATCATCGCGCCCATCATTCCTTTAAGTAATATTTGCTGTGGCTCAAGACCATTCGCAGCAAATAATCGCATCTTACTTCCATCAAGATATGAACCTGCAACGCCAGCGGAGGCAGCGTTCCCTTGACTTGCCTCTGCTCCGATCAAAAACTGATTTTCAAACATTGCTTGTACTGCAGTTTTTTCAACGGTGGAACCTCCGCCTAAAAATAAGCTAAAGTAATCTGATGAAGCAGCCGTTTTATTTTTGATGTTCTTTCCAGAATTATTTAATTCCGCAGTTGAGAAGGCCGAATTTGTGTTGCTATACATATTAGATAACTCTGATGCATCTAGCAAAGTACCGTCTGTAGCGGCAGTTGTAAATTTCCCACCCATCTCATTCAACATTTGCAATCTTGAGGTCTGACCATCATATTGCACGCTGGACGATCCACTTCTCATAAAATTATAGGAAGCAGGAATTTCGTAAGTTGGTGTCGTAATGCTAGCAGTATCGTCCGAGCAAGAAGCAAAAGTTAGTGAGATTGCGAGTACTCCAAAAGCGTATTTTGAAAGTTTCATATAGAATTATTAAGATTGGTTATAAATAATTTTTTGCAAATGTATGATGTGATTTCGAATCTCACAAGAAATGTTTAGATTAAATCTAAATAAGAATAGATGATTTATAATTATATCTGATTTTAAGTTGTTAAAGTTTGTTTTTAGGGCGCACACCTTCGCCAGCAGGTCTATAGTACCATTGAAAATTTCGTGTGGCTCGGCACCGGGCTGTACTCTATATCTTTGCTGCCAAAATTTTTCGTCTATATTTTCGACTTCTGAGCGGGCAGCAAAGGATGCCGTTCCCATCCCTTGCGCGGCGAAAAGTATGCATCGGTCCGCAAATCAGATTGCGATTCACCAGATTGGTCATTCTTTTGGAAAATTAAAAGATGAATATTATGCGGGAGATCAATATGCGACCGAAAACGCGGTAAATATGACGCAAGTGACTGATCCTGACTTTATAAAATGGAAAAATTGGATCGGTGATAATGGAATCGTAATTTATCAGCACTGCTGTGGAGGAAATTCAAGTATTTAGTATAGACCACATCAAAACTGCAAAATGCGATCGCTTGGCATGAATTTCTGCGCTGTTTGCAGGGCATGCACTATAGAAAAAACACATGCATTGGTTTCTCCAATAGATGCTTTTACCCCTATCGAGACAACTATTGTTGCTAGATCGGGTGACAATCTTAATTTTAGTTTAGATCTAGTGCATACGCTGCCAATCTCCACCTTGTCTACTTCTTGGACACTTAATGGCGCTGCAATCAATACAAATTCGTCGTCCGCGAAAGGTCCAGAAGGAACTCTACTTGACGGAGCCAATATTCTAATGGTGGCTGTACAAGATTTTAATCCTATGTTACGGATAAATAATCACGCGGCAATACAGAAATATATCATGCTATGAATAATAAATTATAATGCCACAATGGCACTTATTGATGCCGAAGGTACGAGTGCCAAAAGTATAATTACTGCTTTTCCAAATTCAGTCGACAATGTATTGAATATCTCTTTTACCAATTTTCTTACCAACGATTTTAGTGCGGCGATTTATTCTTTGGATGGAAAACTAATAAAAAATCAGAATAGTAATAATCATGATTCCCTTCAAATTGATATGGAAAACTTGAGCTTCGGAATTTATATAGTAAAATATTAAATGAACAACGCTTAATTGAGCTCTCAGCAGATAATTAAAAATTAATTTGAACCTCAATTTTAGATCTGACATTTGTAAAGATTTACTTTCTGAACTACTATTTTCCAAAAAAAGCTATCTGTGTATGAGGGCAAATTTTGGTTTTGGACTTTGAATGCATAATATTTAAGAATTTTGATCGAAATGATGATCTTTTTTGGGCTCAATGCTCTCCAATTCTGCTGCTCGTTTGCAGCAAGTACCTAATTTTTTGTAAGCCGAACTCAGAACTTTTGAAACACTCTTAGTTTAGTACAGCTTTCTTATTAAAAGAAATCAATCAAAATCGCATCGATTACTAAAGGTTTTCTATTGTCACTTAAACTAATTCTCATATTTCAGAAAATTCATAACAAGCATTCTTCAAAAATATCTTAACTATCACATTCATAAATAGTGTATTTTTATCGAGATTGAATTGTAAAGTTATAAACGCACAACATTGAAAAAAAATATTTTAGGTATCTCAGGAATTATTATACAAGCAATCGCTCTCGGTTGCATGTTTTACGGTTTTATCAACAACAAAACAATATTATGGATAGCATTTCCATTCGTTTTTGTCGGATTGGCATTGACAATTGTTAGTATTGTAAAAAACAGCAAAAAAACGAAATAACAAAGTAATCTTATTAAAATAATATGTCGGAAACAAAAAGGGGGAATGTTCTTCAAGCTCTCGCAGAATCAAAAAACTCTCTAATATCAACTCATAAGAGGTTATGTCTTCCATTGATCATAAGAATGTACAAAAAGATGGAAAATGGAATTAAATTTGACGCTATCAAAGTAAGTGAATCAACAATAGTTGATGGACATCATAGATATGTCGCTTCTGTTTTAGCAGATCTTCAATTACCCACCATTAAGTCAGCAACAACTTCTGCAACGATCGAATTTGACTGGAAAGATGTTGAATTTGTAGAAGAAGATTGGGATACTCCCGAAATTATTCAGAAAATGAATGAGTCCGATGCAGAGTATAATAATATGACTCTTGAGCAGATTAATGAAATGATAAAATAATATACATAAAAAATTATGCTGATATATTTAGACATTGACGGAGTGATGGTGCCAGCAAGCTCCTGGCGAAAACTCGAAATTTTAGAAGATGGATTTCCTGAATTTAGCCTGAGAGCAACAGATGCATTAAACAAAATCATTGCAAGAACAGATGCAGATATTATTTTGACTACTTCTCACAAACATACATTTACGTTAGAAGGTTGGATGGAAATCTTTAAAAGAAGAAATATAATCGTAAACAATATCAGACGACTTCCAGAAAACACCAGCAATCTCACAAGAAAGCAAGAACTTTTAGAATGGTTTACACCCGAAAATAACACAGAGAAATTCATAATTATTGATGATGATAAATCTCTTAATGGACTTCCTGAAATTCTAAAAAGTAAGTTAGTTCAAACGAGTGGATCAGTTGGTTTGACAGATTACTTGGCCGATGAAGCGCTGATAATTATAGAACGAACGGAGACAACTAATTGAGACTTTATCCCATATTTTAAGTAAAATATTAAGGCAATAAAGAAATTAAAAATGTAGTGCAACGGCAAAGATTAACGGACCTTAGTTTCTTAAAGTTTTTTTTTGCCATGAATTTTTAACAAACCAGTTAAACTCCAATTCCCTTCTTTTATTGGAATGTTCAACATTAAATTTTTTAATCATTTCGAGTATCAGGATTATTCTTTGTATCAAAAATTCAGTATATCTTTCCAGATACATCCTATTCAAGCTTCAGAAAAAAAAATCCAAAAAGTATGAAATTCACAATAAAATTCTTCTTAAATTAGTATTGTAATTAATTGATCTACAATTACCTACATTCTCACATTTCGAACCAAGCACTTTTTAAAATTGAAAAATTTAAATTCTTGGGTACTTAATAAAATCGGACGTCATGATAACGAAAATTCGTAAAAGTACATTTGAAAACCTCCGTCAGTTTATTGTAGTAATTTTAATTTTACTACTATATTCTTGCGGAGATAAAGATAATACTGAAATGACTACAGTAACTGACGATACTACTCAAACCAGTACCAACAATCCTGTTGATGAAATCCCAGAAATTGGAAGTCCGGCTGCTCCAGACTCGTCGACGGTCGGCGCGATAAATCCCAGCAGCAATGCGCCTGTAAAACTTGAGGATTACAAAGTAATTTTGGCAACCGACGAAAAAGTTTATCTAAATGAAACATGCGAATTAAAAATATGGATTGGCGCAGAAGAGGTCAAGGTTACTTTCTCTGATGGAATGATTACAGATCAAAGTACAATACCTGCTTCAATTGGGCAATATGCTAAAATAACACCTTATGCACCAGGTTTTGAAGTGTCTCCAATAGAAATGAAATGTATAAAGGTCGATCCCAGCGGATCGGAAGTTCGATTTACATTGAAGCCAAAAGAGTCCGGAAATTTGAAGGTAAGTGCGAATATTGATCTTTATAATAATGCTGAATGCAGCGGCCCACCTATTCCTAAAACTTCAAAAACCCTAATGGTCAACGTTGAGATAGATAGAAATTATGTCGTTAATAACGGCATGAAGGAGATGGCTACGGTAGTTTGGGATAAATTTTTGATTTTTTGGGGAGTTCTTATTGCCCTGGTATTTGCGGCATTATTATTTGTCATTAGACGCTTTGTAAAGAAGAAAACAGGTTATGAAGACAAGCCATAGTATTTAATTTCCTGGTAAATCAAAATTTAAGATCTGTAATTTTTATAGTTTTTATATTTTGAAATTGCAACGAGCGTAACTGTCAACCTTCAATATATTTAATTAAAAAATTATTCTGTAACGGTCGCTCTTCTATTTTTTGCTTTAAGTAAACTGCTAAAATTATTTTACAATGTATCTTAAGTTTTTTGAATAGAGAACGCTAATGGAATCGTAATTTTTTTTTACAATAAAAGCAGAATTGAAAGAAATTAATTTTAAAAAAGATGTCATTTAAATAAAGTACAAGTCCCCTAGCCCTGATGGGAACGGCATCCTTTCTTGCCCTTTTTTGGGCAGGAAAGATATAGTGGACAGCAGGAGAAAGCTCCAAAAAAAATTCGAAATTTTTCAATCAAGTAGTTACATAAAACCAACTTTGTTTCTCGAAAATTTTGCAAATTATGCTAAATGTTTACTATTATAACTACTTCGGGTCTACTCTGAAAAATCTTCCGTATTTTTAGAGAACTAATTTTCTACCTAAAAAATTACTTTATGAAAAAGCAACTGATCTATATAAGTCTGTCGTCACTTCTACTTATTGGATGCGGCAATAAAACCGCCACAAAGCAAGAAAATACTCTGCACACAACCAATACTAGCGACGCGACATTGCCGCCGGTAGAAAATAAAGAGAAAAATTCCGATCTAAAACCGGCATTTACGGGACAAACTCGAATTGAAGGTGTAAAAACCACAACTCCGTTTACTTTTAAAATTATTACACAAGACTTATCAAATCCGTGGAGCGTAAAATCGCTACCCGACGGTCGATTGCTGGTAACGGAGAAAGATGGCAATCTTAGAATCGTTTCTGAAAACGGAACTATGAGCGGTAAAATAACTGGTCTACCAAAGGTAAATTCTGGCGGACAAGGAGGATTACTCGATGTATGTTTAGATCCTGATTTTGCTACAAATCGAATGATATTTTTCAGCTTTTCTGAAGCAACACCAAAGGGAAACCTTACTGCCGTTGGGAAAGGAAAGTTATCCGCGGATGAAAAAACCATCGAAAACACGCAAACAATTTACCGCGCATTTCCTGCTTATGATGGAAAATTGCATTACGGATCGCGCATTGTTTTTGACGCCAATGGCAATCTGTATGTTAGCACGGGCGAGCGCTCGGACATAGAAACGCGTCCACAGGCTCAATGGCTAAATTCTGCATTAGGAAAAGTTGTGCGAATCACCAAAGACGGAAAGGCAGCTCCGGAAAATCCTTTTTTAAGCGACTCCAAAGCATTTCCAGAAATCTACTCGTATGGACATCGAAATGTTCAGGGATTGGCAATTCATCCAGTTACTGGCGATTTGTGGGAAACGGAAATGGGTCCAAAGGGCGGAGATGAATTAAATTTAATAAAATCGGGCATAAATTATGGTTGGCCAACCATAACCTACGGAATTGAGTATAGTGGAAAAACCATTGGCGACGGTATTTCGCAAAAAGAAGGAATGGCGCAACCTGTCTACTATTGGGATCCTGTGATTTCGCCAAGCGGCATCACTTTTTATCATAATGGCACTATTCCGGAGTGGGAAAATAATCTTTTTATAGCCTGTTTAAGTGGTCAGCACATTAATAGAATTGTAATTAAAGATAATAAGGTGGTTGGCGAAGAGCGTTTATTAGAAAGCGAAAACGAGCGTTTCCGTGATATTACCCAAGGCAGCAACGGCGCTTTGTACGCGGTAACCACCTCGGGAAAACTATATCAAATAAGTAAAAAATAATCTATCTAAAGCTTAGAAAAGCAACCCGATTTTTTACCACATCATTTGCAAGTTTTGCATCATTTTGTAATGCCGAAATGGACTTCATAAGAACTAATTCGGCATCGTTTTCCAATTTCGAAAGTTGTTCCTTGTTTACAGAAAATTTTAAATCTATAAATGTAGTGGGTCTATAGTTAATTACGACCGTTTCATACAATTGCTCGTCCATATCCCCGTCGCCATCGTCTTCCACCATTTTATCAAAAGTTGCAGACCCATTTTTAAGACGCTGAACTATTTCTTGCTTAATATCTAAATCTTCAAATATCGGATCATGTGCTGAAACTAACTCTTTTTCAATTCGGAATTGAACTATAACATTTGTCATTTTTTTGGTTTTTATATTTAACTTGAAGTTATAACAAATTTTTCGCTTAGCTCGCACATTATCCAAATTATAGCCATAATAGTTTTCATTTGGGCGCAACCCTTCGCCATTACGACAGTAGTTATATTGAAATGAATTGTGGCTCGGGTCGGGTCGTCCACTATATCTTTGCTGCCAGAAATTCTCGGTACAATTTCGAATTTTTACATGGCAGCAAAGGATGCCGCTCCCACCCCTTGCGCAAAAGACCATTCTATAAACGGATGAATTCAGAATTTCGAAGGCCGCAGAACTCCAAGGAAAAATTAAAACTATATAATCAAGACTATTCCTAAATTAACATATGAGATCAGATTCAATCCTAATTACCCTTACTTTTACTTATAAGTCTAAAGCTTAAGCTATGTCCGCAAAAAATTTTGATATCAAAGGTCTCACCGACGACGAGGTTATTCTCGCAAGGGAAAAATTCGGAAAAAATGCATTGAAATTTAAAAAAGAAGATGGCGTAGTCGAAGCTTTAAAAAGTCTTGCCAAAGAGCCAATGATTGCACTTCTGCTAATTGCCTCTTTAATATATTTTGTTAGTGGGCAACTTGGCGACGGATTATTTTTGCTTTCCGCAATCATGATTGTCTCTGTGATTTCCCTATACCAAGATTCACGCAGCCGCAATGCGTTGGAGAAACTTAAAGATTTTTCGCAACCCAATTGCACCGTAATTCGTAATGGCAAGACTATCCAAATTAAGATTGAAGATCTTGTTGTTGGAGACAGTTTAATTGTCGAAGAAGGGACTTCGATTCCTGCAGATGGCACCATCGTTCATTCCAATGATTTCTCCGTAAATGAATCTATTTTGACCGGCGAATCTTTTGCGGTTTTTAAAGATAAATTTCATGAAGACAATAGCATTTACAAAGGTACAACGGTGGCGAGCGGACTTGCGATAGCGACCATTACTCATATAGGCAATCAAACAAAACTCGGCAAAATTGGCGAAAGCCTAGAAAATATTGAGGTCGAAAAAACACCTTTGGAGCTTGAGATTAATAGTTTTGTAAAGAAAATGGTGATTGCGGGAACTGTTGTTTTTTTAATTGTGTGGGCAATTAACTACTTTCATTCTTATAATTTACTCGATAGTTTGCTAAAAGCCTTGACCCTTGCAATGAGCATTTTGCCAGAAGAAATTCCGATGGCGTTGACCGCTTTTATGGCGATAGGTGCATTGCGTTTAATGAAATTAGGCGTTGTGGTAAAACAGATGAAAACTGTTGAAACGCTTGGCTCTGCAACTGTAATTTGCACCGATAAAACTGGCACGATTACCGAAAACAAAATGAGTCTAGCAAAGATTTTTACTTTGGAATCACAAAGAATTTCAAATCCTGAAAATGCAGATACTGCTGAAAAGGAGCTTTTGCAAACTGCGATGTGGGCTAGTGAACCAATTCCGTTTGATCCGATGGAAATTGCTTTGCACCAATCTTACGCAAAATCTGTATCGCAAGACGAAAGACCAGATTTTAGGATGATTCACGAATATCCTCTCGGCGGAAAGCCTCCAATGATGACGCATCTTTTTGAAAATTCTGAAGGTAAAAGAATCATTGCTGCCAAAGGTGCGCCAGAAGCTATTATAAATGTCTGTAATCTTTCGACCCACGAAATAGCAGAAATTAATGCTGCAATAAAAACAATTACTTCTGAAGGATATCGAGTTTTAGGTGTAGGAGAAAGTGATTTTCAAGGGAACGACTTTCCTAAGAATCAACAAGAATTCTCATTCAAGTTCAAGGGGATTGTTGCTTTCTACGATCCTCCAAAAGCAAATATCAGCGAAGTTCTGAAACATTTTTACGATGCTGGAATTTTAGTCAAAATTGTAACTGGCGACAATGCAGAAACTACGATAGCAATTGCAAAGCAAATTGAATTTGAAGGCTACCAACACAGCTTGAGTGGTGACGAATTAATGCAACTTTCAGATGCTGAATTGCAGCAGAAAGTAATGCAGACAAACATTTTTACTCGAATGTTTCCCGAGGCAAAATTGAGAATAATTAACGCTCTAAAAGCGAATAATCAAATTGTTGCCATGACCGGCGATGGCGTCAATGATGGGCCAGCTTTAAAGGCAGCCCATATCGGAATCGCGATGGGTAAAAAAGGTACAGAAATTGCCAAACAAGCCGCCTCGCTAATATTATTAGAAGACGATTTGTCCAAAATGGTGGATGCTGTAGCAATGGGACGAAGAATATATACAAACCTCAAAAAAGCAATTCAGTATATCATTTCCATCCACATCCCCATTATTCTCACAGTTTTTATTCCGCTGGCATTGGGATGGATTTACCCAAATATCTTATCGCCAGTTCATATTATTTTCTTAGAGTTAATTATGGGTCCCACCTGCTCTATTATTTTCGAAAATGAACCCATCGAAAAGAATACGATGATTCGGAAACCACGACCTTTTGCAACTTCTTTTTTCAATCGAGCAGAACTCACAACGAGCATTATTCAAGGTTTGGCAATTACGGCAGGAACACTTTTCATTTATCAATATGCTGTCCGAAATGGTTTTGAAGAAGCACAGACAAGAACGATGGTTTTCATAGTTTTGATTGTTGCCAACATTTTTTTGACACTAGTAAATCGCTCCTTTTATTACTCGATTCTAACGACCTTAAAATATAAGAATGCGTTAGTACCATTGATGATTTCTATCACAATCGGCATTACTGCGCTACTACTTTTCGTACCTGCTTTGACTGCATTTTTCAAATTTTCGCCTCTGAGTGTTAATCAGATTTTAACGGCTTCAGTAGTTGGATTTATATCTGTAATTTGGTATGAAGTGGTAAAGTTGAAAAAGAGATTGACAGAAAAAGTTGCAAAATAAAAATGTTTTTTTTTTGTTAATACTAACTTTTTCGCCGCAACCTTTGGTAACAATGATTGTATTAATTTCAAAATGATATTTAACTCTGGTCCGGTGGTCCACTTTATCTTTGCTGCAATAAATTGCGTGCTTAAATTTCATTTTTTTTTCTAGCAGTAAAGGATGTCGCTGCCAACCCTTGCGCAAAAATAAAATAATAAAAAACATTATAAAATCATATTTTTATATTCCAAAAGAGGTAGGTTCTATTAGTAAAATTTATAAAATTCTATGAAAAATCAGGAAGTGAAGTTAAATTTAGAAAGACTTTTAAAGGAGAATTTAAAAGTTGTAAAAAGCAGGTCGGTCGAAACATTTCTCGACGAGCTACTAGCAGATCCTGTAACAAACTATAATCCTGAAACAGGCGAAATAAGTGGTTCATTTTATGAAGAAGAAATTGAAGCATTACAAAATGCTCGTGGTGATTCTGCCGTTCTAAACGCGTTTAGGAAGGTGGGAGAATTCGACTTTGATGATAGTGAAATTATTGACGCTTTCAAAAAAGATATTACAACTTCTTTGACTGAAATAGCATGCAAAATTAAATCTGAAAATAGAAATTTTGACAATCAGATTATTTTCTTGGAAAATGGTTTTGAACCCTATGCATACTTCTGCGGATTCGGAAAAGGAGACTATCCTATTCTAATGGAGCCATCATATATCGAATATAACTTTCGTGAAGAAATATATAATGGACTTGGAAAAGTTGATTATTCTATTATATTTAAAGACTTAGTATTTCTTAATGAACTTGTTGTAGAGAGGGAGATTGATGAGCAAATTGCGGAAACGAACTATTATCAAAGTTTGCAAAATGCGGTAAAATATAAGACGTACCTTCTACTTCACGAAACTTTTGATCAATTAGGCGTTGACGTATTTGAAGGCATTGAAATAGAAAAGCCACTTTATATATATGCAAATGAACACGACTGCGAGGCAATGAATATTTATGTTTTAGAATAATAGTCCAAAGTTTTCGGGAATTTAAAAAATGGCTAGTAATTTTAATTGATTTTCTAAAATGACTAAAAGCCCTAGCCCTGATGGAAACGGCATCCTTTGCTGCCATCGAAAAAGTGCAAACTAACAACATTATTTCTGGCAGCAAAGATATAGTGGACAGCAGGATAAAGCTCCAAAAAAAAACACAACGTGCATTAGCGCGAGTGCAAAAGTTATTCATTTTTACCTTAATTTGCTTACCTATGTGAGGACAGAAGTGTATTGTCGGAGAAATAAATTCTCGTATTCTCTTTTTAAAAATCTCATTAAATCTTAAAACTTTTAATATGGTAAAAATTGTTTTTTTAATTACAAGTTTGTTTTTTGTCAACCTTATTTTTTCTCAAAATAACGTTGTAAAAATTGTTGAGGAAAAAACTGGAAATACAATACTGATTCAGGAAATGAGTAGAATTCGTGTAAAAACCTTTGACGGAAAAAGAATTACTGGCCGGTTTAAAATTATAAATGATAGCACAATGCTGCTAAAAGGAAAAGAAATTAGTTTGACAAATATTAAAAAAATTAAGAGAAACCCTCTCGCAATGACGGTTGCAACGGATGTGGCCCTGCTTGTTGTTGGCGGTAGTATATCTGTTATTGCAATCTATGTTGGAGGAGCAGCGCCAGGCATTATTTTTAGTGGCGGAACTCTAGCAACAATGGTCTTAGGTCCAAATATTCTAAAAGGATATTCTTCAAATAAATACAAAATTGAATTCGTACAATACTAAATTCTTTTGCAAACATTCAAAATGCGAGTACCTTGAAATTACAGGTAAGGATTATATTTTATTGTGTTGAAATATTAAAAAATTCACTACGAATAAACTACAATTTCACTATGAATAATAGTGTAACACTACGTGATGACCGTTACTATAATTAGTGCCAACTTCCACAAGATTTATTAGTTTTTTAGTGAATAAATGAGCGTTTTTTTTTATTCAGAAGTTATCACTAAGAATTAAATAAACACTACTATTAAATCAAACTAAAGTATTTTCTTAGAAATTTGCAAGACCTAGACTCCACATAATAATCGGGATTGCAGCGTTAGCGGACTGCAGGATTAATCTCCAAGAAATTCTCTTTATCTACTATAAAAAAACTTTTAACTTAGCACTTTCACAAAAAATAATAAAAACATTAAAAATGGGAGTTACGATACATTTTGAAGGACGATTAAAAACGGAGCAGGATTATAATGAAGTGATGTCAAAAGCCACCGAATTTGCTGAGCAAAACAGGGCAGATTACAAGAAATTTGAGAGTGAAGAGAAAATTTTATTGAGAATACGAAATGAGCAAGATTGGGATTACAAAGGTTGCACGAGAGGAATTCGAATCCAACTTGATGAGAACTGTGATCCATTTAATCTTGAATTTGATAAAAACAATTTTATTCAGGAATACTGTAAAACACAGTTTACGGATGTTAATAATCATGTCAAAATAATCGACTTTTTAAGATCTTTAACACCACATTTTGATGATTTAGCAGTTGTAGATGAAGGGGAATATTGGGAAACTGAAAATAAAGAAACGTTGATCAATCATATCAAAACATGCTTTCATCAGATAGAATGGGCAAAACAAAATGATGAAACTTTGGATGGCCCCTATAAAATAGCAGACGGCAGAATTGCTGATTTGAAGCGTTTTGAGTGATTAGCACAATGAAAATCATATAACATCGTCAGTCAATTCTATGATACAAGAACTTAAGTATTAAAGGTTGAAGAATTAAAATTTTAATACGGAAGTGAAAATCAAAATTTGAATTGGCTGTAACCTGAATTATTTTACTATAAATTGATTAGAATTTATTAATTGCGGCTCAATTTTATTAATCCATCGTCAGCAATATCTTTCCGATATGGTCGCTACTTTCCATTAACTTATGCGCTTCTGCGGCATCTTCAAGCTTAAAGATTTTATAGATAATGGGATGAATTTCTCCTGATTTAAACATTGGCCAAATATTTTTCTCGACTTCTTTTGCAATTTGAGTTTTAACTGAGTCGGTTTGTGGTTTTAAAAAGCTTCCAGTCAAGGTCAGATTTTTGCTCATTACTGTTCGTAGGTTGATATTGACATCTGTACTTTTCATTCCATTTATATAAACCAATCGACCTTGAGTATTTAGAATTTCTAAATTTTTTTGAGTGTAATCTCCGCCCACCATATCAAGTATCACATCAATTTTTTCATCTTTTAAAACTTTCTCAAAGGCTTCTTTTTTATAATTTATGGCTTTGCCAAGGTTCATTTTGTTCAGGAATTTAATTTTATCTTCACTTCCTGCTGTTGTAAATACTTTGGCACCCCACGCTTTGCCCATTTGCAAACCCATCGTTCCTATTCCGCTTGTTCCACCGTGAATAAGTAATTTTTCGCCCGGCTGCAGATTTGCAAGATGAAAAACGTTAAACCAAACTGTAAAGACTGTTTCTGGCATTGCTGCGGCATCAGTCAGACTTATTCTGTCGGGAACAGAGAGGCAATGCGAAGAATCAACAGCAACATATTCCGCATATCCGCCACTTGCGATAAGTGCGCAGACTTTATCGCCTAAGTTCAAATTTTTTACATCCTTACCTAATTCCGCTATTACACCAGAAACTTCCAATCCCGGAATCAATGTCGCAGTAGATCCTTTTCCGTAGGCTTCTATATTTTGCCGTGTTATAATATCACTACGATTTACGCCCGCCGCTTTGACTTTGATCAAAACTTGGTTCTTTTCTAATTTGGGAATTGGAGTTTCTTGTATTTTTAAAACTTCTGGACCGCCGGATTTAGTGATGTGGATTGCTCTCATTTTCTTTACATTTTTCTAGAGTTAGAAGTAACAAAATATCTAGTAATTTTTTGATAATAAATATATAAGTTTTCGAATATGTTCTAAATAATTTCTACTTTTAAAGGTAAATCTTTGAATAAATAGCTGACCCAAATTTAATTGATAATTCTTTCTTAACAGTATTCACCTTTACCTAATTAGAATAAAACAATTTGAGAAATTATATTCAATATTTATCTTTCCTGTAAGAATTTGTTGAAGAAGCGAAAGGATGGTAGAAGTTTTTGCTAGTAGAGTATACATTTAATTAATGACTACAGCCACGTTTATTATTACAGATAAAAATAACTTCTCTTTAAAACCTGACATTATATCTAAATTTATTTAAAGATGTTGCAAAAAATCCTTCTCTTACTAATTTTGCAAATTTGTGCTAGTGGTTATTCACAAAAAACAGCTGACAATTATATTGCAGAAACTAAGGCACTTTTGAATACTATTATTCCTGAATTTTTTGGTTCTTCTCCTTTTGCTATTAGGCAATCAGCACTAAAAGTGAATAGTGACGATTGTAGATTAACTTACCAATCAAATAAGCTCAGCAAAGTCGAATTGCAAGAAGTGCTAGATAAAATAGAAAACCCAAGTATTATCTATTGGACGAATGTCTATTTTTCTGAGTATAAAATCATCGAAGATGAAAAAATTAGAGAAGTTTTTCAAGATAAAGTGAGCGGATGGCAGAATTTTGAAAAAATTTACGGCCCCTCCTTGGCGGAATTTTCGTCACCGATTTTTTTAAGAAATTATGAGATTGCAATTATCAAATTTTCTATTAGTTCAGGTTCTTTATCTGGTCACGGCTACGAGGCAATATTTTTTAAGCGCGGAAATGAGTGGAGTATGGAGTCTTGCAGCTGGGATGATTAGATAGAAATAAAAAAAATCTTCAGATTTATTAAATACCACAGCAATTTTTTTAAAACGCTAGATTTGTCAGGCACAAAAACTAGTTGGACAATACTTTGCTATTATATTTTAAATTCTTGTTACCTAAAATCAAATGAAAGAGAGCTATTTCTTACCACTCAATAATTTACAACTACCTTTACCTAATGCAGAAAGCACCCTACTCCTATTTCTGCAACATTCGAGCATCTGCGGGACGTTCTCTAAAATGAAACGCCGAATAAAAAAGAAAATGAAATGTTTAGACATCAAGGAAGAAGTAGAACTTTAAAACATAATCTACGCATTGCAACTATATTGTCATTTGTAGCCGGAATTGTAAATGTTGTCGGATTTCTAGCTTTTAAGCAACTCACAACGAATGTCACGGGACATTTTGCGGTCTTCATTGCAGATGTCGCAGGATTAGAATTTTGGAAAGGGGCTATATTTTTTTTCTATATTTTTTCATTTTTGTTTGGTTCGTTTTTGTCTAGCTTCCTGATCGAGAAATATCGGGAAAATCAAAGACTTAATGTTTTCGTATTGCCGACGATCATAGAAGTTTTGATTTTACTTTTAGTGGGAATCTCTAGTAATTTTCATGAATTTGATTATCCTGATCTAATTGTGTGCCTACTACTTTTTGCGATGGGACTTCAGAACTCTTTTGTAACAAAAATTTCGAATGCCGTTGTGCGAACGACGCATCTTACAGGATTATTTACAGATTTAGGAATCGATATTTCTTACTTATTTTTTAAAAAATTTGACTGTCAAAGGGAGAAAATAATAGACAGGATTAAATTAAGAACTTACATAATTTCCTTCTTTTTCCTTGGAGGATGCACGGGTGTATTTCTTTACTCCACCGCGAATTGGAAGTTGAATGCATTAATATTTGCTGCATTTATTTTGCTAGTAAGCATCTTCTATGATGATTTTAGATACAAAATAATCAAGCTTAGAAGAAAAGTTGTTCAACGTAGAGCAGTAAATTAGATTTTAAATATGATACCAATAAAGTATGAAAGAAAATAATTTTTCATATATATGTATATTTGTTATTTCACCAGCAAAATGTCGATTTTAAAGTTCTAATATCTCAAATGCGGGTGTGCAATTACAGTTCAAAAAACCACTTATTCCCTAGCCCTGATGGTAACGGCATCCTTTCCCGCCCTATTTTTCGGGCAGGAAAGATATAGTGGACAGCAGGATGAAGCTCCAAATAAAACTAATTAGAATCCATCTGATTTTTTTCCTGCAAAGTTTGGAAATAGAACATTCACTATTGCCAATTGCCATAAAATTTTAGTAACTTGAAATTTCAAAATTTTTAAATCAAAAAACACACCATAATGAAGACAGCATCTTTAAGAAAAGATATTACCTACAACGAGGATAAAGTGGCGGTAACAGTAATGATGGAGACTGAAACGTCTAAAGAAATTCGGATCGTTTTCCGTAAAGGTCAACAAATGAAAGAGCATAAAGCAGGTTTTCCAATCACGGTAGAAGTTCACGAAGGGAACATTACTTTTGGTGTAAAAGGAGAAAAAATGACTTTGAAATCAGGAGATTTAATTTCGCTCGACGCCAATGTTCCTCACGATTTGCATGCAGAAGAGGATAGTATCGTTAGATTGACACTTTCTAAATTTGATACTATTGAAAGAGTAGAAAAAGTTGTAGAATAAAATTATTATACTTTAAATACATATAAATCAGATGATTATAGCATTTAACTTACATAGTTAATGTGCTATAATCGTCTGATTTCTTTTAGACTGTTCTAATTTTTATTGAAGTACTTATCAGTACCATTCTTCTTTTTCTGATCTTGATTTTTGAAATACTTATCAGTATTATTGTTTTTCTTTTGATCTTGATTTTTGAAGTGCTTATTCTGATTTTTATAATTTTTATTTTTCTTGTAATTATGATCTTGAACATAAATTACATTATTAGGTCCACCTCTTTTTACGTAATATTTAGCCTTATGATTTTTATGATATTTGTAAGGAGCATTCCCTCTGTAATCTGTTAGATAAACTATTTTACCACCTTTTAGATTATAATTACTGTAATACTTTGGAAGTTTTTTAGCTTTCACCCATTTTCCATTGTTAGGATAGATGAAACGTTGTGCAGGAACGTCGTAGTATGAATCAATCTCAGGAAGATAATAGTACTGCGTTGCGACTCTTTCTGCCGGCGCCCAAACGGGAGGTGTTCCTAAATTAACATTCACAGCAACTTGTGCTTGTGACGCTGAAATGAACAAAAGTCCAAATACAAATAATTTTAATGTTTTCATGTCTTCTTATTTTTGGTAAGTTAAATTTATCCTTTGCAATTTGTCAAGGCAACTTTCGTGCCATCAGTCAAAATTTGTATTTTTACGGTCAAGTGACAATAAGAATTTTTGGTATTAAATGTAAGGGGCTCTAGCTGATCAATTATAAAATTAAGTATGCAATGAATAGAATAACAGTATTTTGTGGTTCAAATATGGGAAGTGATTCACACTTTGAAAACCAAGCGAATTTGGTGGGAAAAACTTTAGCACTACATTCGATTGAAGTCGTCTATGGCGGTGCCAAAGTTGGACTTATGGGCGCTTTGGCAAATGGAACTTTGAGTGAAGGTGGAAAGGTAATTGGCATTTTGCCAAATTTCTTAAGTTCAAAAGAGATTGTTCACGATGGTCTTACCGAACTAATTATGGTTGAGAGCATGCACGAACGAAAAACCATGATGAATGAATTATGCGACGGCGTGATTGCTCTTCCTGGCGGTTTTGGAACACTCGAGGAGCTTTTTGAAATGATCACTTGGGCGCAATTGGGACTTCATAAAAAACCAATTGGTGTTCTCAATACCAATGGCTTTTACAATGCACTAATTGTCATGATTCAGACAATGGTCGATAATGGCTTCCTAAAAGTGGAAAATCAGAAGATGATTTTAATTAGTGATACTATAGAGGATTTACTTCAACAGATGAAAGATTATGTTGCTCCGAAAGTAAATAAGTGGATTACGAAGGAGGAACTTTAACATTATAGTTCACAAGTAGTAAAAACTTTGTCGAAAAGTTCTAGAGACATTTTTTCCAAATAAGTCATGAATTTCATTTATAAAAATTTAGTGACATTTTGAGATAAATTTGAAATTTTAGAAATGTAATTAATACTCTAGACGTCAGTAGTTTATCAACGTTTTCAATAATTTTTGCTGATGACAAATGGATTGCAGTTTTATAATTTAGATAATAAAATTTAAGTTCTTTGCTAATTTTCACTAGGCATAACATGAGGGTTTTTGTAAAAAAAATTTTCTGGAGATATCATTTATTTGCGAATTCTAATATATTGCGACAAAATTTTAATAGGTAGTTAAATGGGCTAATAAGAATCATAATTACAAATAAAATAGTACAGAATCTGTGTTCAAAATGACTTTTAATAAAATTATTCAGATAGAGTAATTAATGTGTTGTTCACAGCCTTGACTTTTAGTAATTATACTGGAAAAACTTTGTTTTAAGTTTTTCGAAAATTTGTTAAACTGTAATGCAAAACATCTTCTTCCGAAATTCAAACATTACTGGTACACTTCTCATACTTATTTCCTGTAAAATCTACACAATTCTGACTGAAAATTTTCGAAAACAAATAGTTGCAGCAACTCAATCACATACGACTTAAGTTAAAATAGAAAATACTACATACTTTAAAAACATCAACTATTCTTAGAACTACATAATTCAAATTTACGTAAGTAGACAAATCTCGAAAAAAATGACTTTTCCTGAATCGCCACGGTTAAAATGCGAATGACGCATACAAACGGTAAAATGTACATTGTATATCTTGATACTTTAATTTCGGGAAAATGATATTGTAAAAGGTAGTCGTTCGCAATTTATTCAAGCGTTTACTAGAGAAATTGCTATGGAAAGCACTAGGAAAATTGAGGTTCAGAATGGCGGCAAACCTTTTAATTATAAAAATTAATTTAAATCGTCATCTTCCACAATTATTTCTTACAATTCTTCAATGCTTCGGCAGCTCTTTCTGCACCCCAATGTGGAGAAAAGGGAGTTTCTGGTTTGAAGGTTGCAAATAATCCTACAGATTTTTCTATTTGAGCGCAAATTGGTTTTATGTCCGTACCCCAAAACTTCGCACCGCCAATTTCGAATTCAGCTTTACTAAAAACTACTCTGGGATTCTCTGGCGCAAGCGCTTCTGCTTTTCCGTAAATCTCCATAACTCTGCCGGAAAATTTCTGTCCGTTGGTCATCGGGTCGTAAACAATCCATGCGGTTAAAATCATTGCCTGAACCACCATCAATTCAGGATTGTTGTCGTCTTTCGCCAACTCAATATCCAAAGCATTTTGTGCTTTAGTCAATAAAGAATTAATTTGATCCTTGTCTTTCGTTTGGAAAGCTGCTGTAGTATTTACCAAGGCAACATAGTAATTTGGCAACCAACTACTCTGCTCTACGGCGGCAATTCTTTCAAACATATTAGAAGCTTCTGCGTTTTTTCCTTGGCCCCAAAGTTCAAATGCGTTGGTCATTCCTTTTTCGAATTGGGTTTGTGCTGAAACTAAAGTGCAAATAAATAATGCGATTAGGATGCTAATTTTTATCATGATTTCTGTTTTTAAATGATTAGTATTGTAAAATTCTTATCTAAAAGTAATTCGATTGAAATGTTTTCGAAAATTGGATTTACTGAAGTGTTGATTATCGATGATGAATTGAAAATAAAATACTTAAACGTTATAAATTTTTCAGTTGATTATCTTTTTTATCCTTGCTAATGGTCCAAAAGAACCCCACAAAAAAGAATCTATCTGCGGTTGGTAAAACTGCTTGCCTGTTATAAACTCCCACGGCATCAGGATTTTTTGCATAATCATACCCGTAAACGTTTTGAGTTCCCAAAATATTTGAAACAGAAAAATATAAAATCTTCTGCGGAGACAGCAAATATGCCCAGTTGAAACTCAAATTATTATAGGATTTTGTTCTGCCGTTCATGAATTTAACTTCATTCGGATTATTGTAAGGTCGTCCAGAACTAAAACTGTTTGCAAAACCAATCTGTGAGCGCCAATCCGAAATCCAGTATTTCGTAACTATAGATAGTGTGTGATCAGCCACAAAATCTGGCGTCGCTCGAACAGGAAAATTTTGATAATCTCTTTGCGTATCAATATAAGAATACGAAATCCAGTATTCTAAATTCTTAAACGTGTTGCCATCTCGCCAAAACAAATCTAATCCTTGCGCATAACCAGAACCAGAATTATCGAAATCTGAGTTGTAATGCACCGGTGAAGAATTGTATTTTACAAGTTTACTGTAGTCTTTGTAATATGCTTCGGCTCTAAAAGTTTTTGAATCTTTACTAAAACTATAATTCAAAATATAGTGCGATGCTTTCTCACTTTCAAAATGGTGGTATTTAGAATATTTTATATATTCTGCAATTGGTACTTGCGAGAAATCACCATATGCCAGCGATAGTTGACTATTTTTTGATAATTTATATGCTACTGATATTCTAGGAGAAAAAGTAGTTTCATCTAGCAAATTATTATAAGATGATCGAGCGCCAACTTTTGCTGCAAAATTTTTCGAAAAGTATACATCCGTTTCCGCGTAAATCGCAGCAATATTCGAATTATAACCATTTTTAGCAGCAATATTTTGGAATTCCTTATATTCCTCACCGAATTCCGTTGCGAAATAATCCGCTCCAAAGGACAATTTTAATTTATTAGAAAAACTCTTTCTTAATTTTAATTTCAAATGTGCAGCATTTTCATCATTCGCCACATCATCTAATGCTAGGATGATCTTATTTTTACTGTATCCATAACTTATACCAGTAGTAATCTGCCAGCCATTGCCGAAAACGCCTTTATAGGAGGAATTAATGTAGAGATTCGTATTGTTTAAATCGACCCGAATCTTCTCAGGAAAATCTATATTTTGTTGATTGATGTCAAATTTCGAACCATCAAATGCTGCATAAAATTTAAAAATCCCATTGACAAAATTATACCTATAAACTGTTTCACCAGAAAGTGACTGAAATGGACGATTCCAATCAAGGTTTTGCTTAACGGCAACTTGATAAGGTGCCAAATTAACATATGAAGTGTTGACGCTCAAAGAACTTTTTTTCCAAACCTGGGTATGTCCAACACCAAGTCCAACCGTCATCAAAGCTATTTCGGTCTTATTTTGTAACTCCTCATCTTTTGTATTTAAAAGTAAAACACTTGACAAAGCCTCCCCATATTCGGCAGAATATCCACCAGTTGAGAATGCTATTCCGCTAAATAAAAACGGAGAAAACCGTCCTCTTGTGGGTAGATTTTGTGTAGAAGCGCCGTATGGTTGCGAAACTCGGATACCATCTACAAAAGTCTGCGTCTCATTTGGCTCGCCACCTCGCACAAACAATCTGCCATCCTCTCCTACATTTTGAGTTCCTGGAAGTGTTTGCAAAGCGGCAATAATATTTCCGGCAGATCCCGCTGTCGTCACAATATCGAGCGGTTTTAAAACCGAAACTCTCGCTTTATCGCCCGCCTCAAGCATTCCAGCTGTAATAATCACAGCATCTAACGCATTGAAATTATCACGCAATCTGATTGTTTTATTTTTAAAATTTGCCACATCAATTAGAGTATTTGAAGTTTCAGAAAGGATGAAACTTACTACAAGAGTCTGATTTCCTTCTGCAGAAGTTTCGAAACTAAAATCGCCAGTTTCTGAACTCGAAGTACCGTCATAAGTTCCTTCTATAAAAATATTGGCACCTACAATAGCGCGTCCTTTAGCATCAACAACTTTCCCAGATATTGTATTTTGAGCGTAAATTGAAGTCGAAATGAAAAGAATTAGTAGTGTAATAGTAGTTTTCATCTTATTTGAATTTGTGATGAGACAAATATATTTCCGCTATCTAAATTATAAAAAAAATACTAACCCAACTGCTAATTTATTAGGATGATTTGCAAATTGAATGGTTTTTGTGAAAATTATTAAATCATAATCGTATATTATGATGACTTTGTCTATCAATATTTCTTTATTTTTTGGGCGCATCCCGAGCCAGAAATTTCTCTCTATCATTCTATTAAAATGTGACTCAGCTCGGGATCATATCTTTGCTGCCAGAAATTAAGTTTTTAAGTTGCCAATTTTCGGTAGGCAGCAAAGGATGCCACTCCCATCCCTTGCGCGACCAATTATTTACGAAAACCAACTTTAATTGAAAGGAAATATTGTAATTTGCAAATTAAAATAAATATGAAAACGATACTATCTGGAAATGTACTTTGGAGTTTTGACTACGAAATTCAAAACCGAGAAAAAAATCAAGATTTGGCGTTTCAGTTTAGTTTTATCAAACCGTTTCACAAACATTCGGGAATTATTACGCTTGACGCAAAAAGTCTTCAAATCAAAGGAGATGACTATTTGATTCTATCATTGTCAAATTTGGTGCAATTATATTTAGGTTTTGACGATAATTTTACTCCAATATTATCTAAAAATCTAGGCCTCTTTTGGCAACCATTACGATTAACAACGCAGGAAAATCAACACATTTATCTTATAATCGATTATAACTTTTTCACAACCAATAATAAGATCTGGTTTCAGAAACTGCAAGAAGTTTTGCAATAACAGTTTCGAAATAAAAGATCTTTCCCATCTCAATTTCCGATCTTATATTGAAGAACATAGGCTCAAATTTGTAGTTAATTATATGATTGCGCAGCTATTTGCTAATTATTTTGGTGCGTTACTCACAAGGTTAAAATATAATTTAGTAAAATTCCGAGTATTTTTTCAGACTATCAAAAAACACCTTACCCACATCAAATAACCTATCTATCAGTTATTTAAAACAATTTGACACTTAAATCTTAAACTACTTTAGTGAATAAATTTTAGACGGGATTTGAAATATTTTCAAAAAAAATCCATAAAATTTAAAATCGTAACGAATTTCCTTTATACATTTGCCTCAAATAAATAACATGTACACTCTTTTAAACAATACTTGGTGGTGGAAAAAATTTACGTCAGTCGTCGTGAACTAAGTCCCCTATAGTATTATTTGAAATCAAAATACAAAAAAGGCTTGTCATTGCGACAAGCCTTTTTTTTTGTGCCCAAAAATAAAAATCTTTAATATATAAAAATGAAAAAGTTCATTTTAAAAACCAAATACAAACAGATTCTCGCCGACACAATTACGCCGGTCAGTATTTATTTGAAAATACGTGACAAATTTCCGAACAGCATTTTATTAGAAAGTAGCGATCATCACACAAATGATAATAGCTTTTCTTATATCTGTTGCAATCCAATTGCTTCTATTAAAATTCAGAATGAAAAAATTAGTGCGTCTTTTCCTGATGGAACTTCAGAAGAAATTTCGATAAGAAAAAACTCCGATGTTTTAGAAACTTTAGAATTATTCTCCAATACTTTTCAGGTTGACTCAAATAAATTTAAATTCATTAACAACGGACTTTTCGGGTACATTTCGTATGATGCTGTAAAGTATTTTGAAAAAATAAATATTACTAAAAAAGATTCTAGCACAAGTATTCCAGAACTTCAATATCATATTTACCAAAATATTATTGCGATTAATCACTTCAAAAATGAAGCTTATATTTTTTGCCACAGCATAGACGGCAGAGATAATACTACTGAAATCGAGCAACTTTTGCAATCTCAAAATATTTCTCAATATAAATTTAAAAAAGACAATCAAGGATTTTCAAATCTTACTGATGATGAATTTAAACAAAATGTCGCTGCCGCTATAGAGCATTGTATGCGTGGCGACGTTTTTCAGTTGGTGCTATCGAGACGTTTTACACAAGGTTTCAAAGGAGATGAGTTTAATGTTTACAGAGCATTAAGAAGCATCAACCCTTCACCCTATTTGTTCTTTTTCGATTATGGCGATTTCAAGATTTTTGGATCATCGCCAGAAGCTCAGCTAATTATCAAAGATCGAATAGCTGAAATCCATCCAATTGCGGGAACTTTTAAGCGTACTGGAAACGACGAACAAGATGCAATTCTTGCCAAACAATTATCCGAAGATGAAAAGGAAAATAGTGAACACGTTATGTTGGTCGATTTGGCAAGAAACGATTTAAGTCGCAACGGAAATACTGTGAAAATTGAAAAGTACCGAGAAGTTCAATTCTTCTCACATATAATTCATTTGGTATCCAAGGTTACTGCACATTTGAAAACGGAAGCTTCAACCATGAAAGTCGTTGGAGACACATTTCCCGCTGGAACATTAAGTGGCGCGCCAAAACACCGCGCGATTCAACTCATTGATAAGTACGAAAAAACTAATCGAAATTTTTACGGTGGCGCAATTGGATTTATGGATTTTGAGGGAAATTTTAATCATGCGATAATGATTCGAACTTTCCTTAGCAAAAATCATCAACTCCATTCACAAGCAGGCGCTGGTATTGTAGCAAATTCGGATCAAGAACTAGAATTGCAAGAGGTTTACAACAAGCTTAAAGCATTAAATATGGCGGTAGAAATGGCAGAAACAATTTAATAATTTGATTAATGAAAAAAGTATTGGTAATCGATAATTACGACAGTTTCACTTACAATCTAGTACATTATTTAGAAGAAATGAATCAGTCGGTGACCGTTTTTCGCAATGATGACTTTGATATTGCAGAAGTTCGAAACTTTGATAAAATTGTGCTTTCTCCTGGTCCTGGTATTCCCGATGAAGCTGGATTATTAAAAGAAGTGATAAAACAATTTGCTGAAACTAAAAGCATTTTAGGTGTTTGCCTTGGACAACAAGCAATTGCAGAGGTTTTTGGCGGAACTCTACTAAATCTCGATCGAGTATTTCATGGCGTTGCCACTAAAATTGAAGTGGTTGTTGAAGATGAAATTTTATTCAAAAATTTAGATATGCATTTTGATGTCGGTCGCTACCATTCGTGGATCGTCGAAAATCCCCTTCCTGCCGTACTACAAATTACATCTATTGACGATAATGGTCAAATTATGTCACTTCGACACAGAAAATTTGATGTTCGCGGAGTTCAATTTCATCCAGAAAGTGTGCTTACGCCAAACGGAAAAGAAATGTTGAGTAATTGGCTTAGTGTTTAGCTTCTAGCTGTCAGCAATTAGCCCGTCCAATAATCGCTAAAATTTTAGCTGTTAACTGAAAACTGTAAATCGTAAACTTAATAAAAAGATGAAAACAATTTTAAACCGACTTATAAATCACGAAGTTCTGAATAAAAAAGAGGCGAAAAATGTCTTGATAAATATTTCTACGGGAAGTTTTACTAGTAATCAAATCGCATCATTCCTAACTGTTTATATGATGCGAACGGTTACGATAGAAGAATTGCAGGGTTTTCGTGATGCTTTGCTCGAAATGTGCGTGCGCGTGGATTTGTCAGATTTTAATACCATAGATCTTTGTGGTACTGGAGGCGATGGAAAAAACACTTTTAATATTTCAACTTTAGCTGCTTTTGTAGTTGCAGGTGCTGGAGTAAAAGTTGCCAAACACGGCAATTACGGCGTTTCTTCCATTTCTGGATCTAGTGATGTACTAGAAAAATTAGGAGTCAAATTTAGTCAAGACAACGAAGTGATTATGCGAAGTCTTGATCAGGCTGGAATATGTGTACTACACGCTCCCTTGTTTCATCCAGCGTTAAAAAACGTTGGACAAATTCGTAAAGATCTTGCTGTAAAAACTTTCTTTAATATGTTGGGACCGTTGGTAAATCCATCATTTCCGCAAAATCAACTTGTAGGAGTTTTCAATTTAGAAATTGCTCGAATGTATGCGTACCTCTATCAGGACAGCGATGTAAATTTTGCAATTCTTCATTCAATTGATGGCTATGACGAAATTTCTCTAACAGGATCAACAAAAATTATCAAAAATAAAGAAGAAGGAATTTTCGAACCAGCACATTTTGGACTTTCGGTTTTACACCAAAATCAGATTCTCGGGGGGAGTACAACTGATGCTTCTGCAAAAATATTTTACGATATCATTAGCGGCAATGGCACTCAAGCACAGAAAGACGTTGTTTGTGCAAATGCTGCAATGGCGATAGCAATTGTCGAAAACTGTACAGCCTCCGAAGGTTTTGAAAGAGCGAAAAGTAGTCTATTGTCAGGGAATGCCAAAAAATCTTTAGAAAGATTAATTAAAACGAACTAGAATTAAATTGAAAAAAGAGGAAATAACAAACCAAAGTCAACAAAGCATTTATGAATATTCTGAATCAAATAGTATCTGACAAAAGACGAGAAGTTGCTCTTAAAAAATCTGTGGTTTCAATCGCACAACTACAAGCTTCCGATTTATTTTATAAGCCAACAATATCATTAAAAAATAGCTTGCAAAAATCAAAATGGGGAATTATAGCTGAGTACAAACGCCGCTCTCCCTCCAAGGCGATTATCAATCAGAATTTGACTGTAGAAGAAGTTCTTAGTGGTTATGAAGCAGCTTCAGTTAATGGAATTTCAATTTTAACCGACTCAAAATTTTTTGGAGGATCCTTGGAAGATTTGGTTTTAGCCCGAGCAAGTGTCAAAATTCCAATTTTGAGAAAAGAATTTATAATTGATGAATATCAAATTCTTGAAGCAAAATCAAATGGTGCCGATGCAATATTATTAATTGCTTCAATTCTAACAAAGGCTGAAATTAAAAATCTTTCAGAATTTGCAAAAACAATTGGCTTAGAAGTGCTTTTGGAAATTCACAATAAGGAAGAATTAGAAAGATCAACCATGACAAGTCTAGACATAATTGGCGTAAACAACAGGAATCTAGATACTTTTGAAGTTAATTTAGAAACTAGTCGACGACTTTCATATTTGATTCCAGCGGACTTTTTGAAAATTTCCGAAAGTGGAATCTCTTCTGTTAATGATGTAATCGAATTAAAATCGTACGGCTTCCAAGGATTTTTGATGGGAGAGAATTTTATGAAAACTTCTAATCCTGGGGAAGCTGCCAAAAATTTTATCGCCAATCTAAACCTTTATTAAATTTACTCTGAATGGAAAAAAATAAAATCAAAGCGACTACAGCAATCAAAATCTGTGGAATGACCGAACCTACTAATATAGTTAATGTTGCAAATTTATTACCCGACTATATGGGATTCATTTTTTACGAAAAGTCAAGTCGAAATTTTAAAGGAATAATTCCATATCTACCTTCATCAGTTAAGAAAACGGGCGTTTTTGTAGCCTCCACTATTGATGAAATCTTGGAAAAAGTTATTTTTCACGATTTGCAAGCGGTCCAGTTACACGGAAGTGAATCTGCAGATTTTTGCAAAGTCTTGAAAACTCAGCTTTCTGCTAATATTGAGATTATAAAAGTTTTTTCTGTTAGCGAACAATTTGATTTTGAAATTCTAAAAAATTTCGAAAATTGCTGTGATTTTTTTCTTTTTGATACCAAAGGAAAACAAGTTGGAGGAAATGGATTTACTTTCAACTGGCATATTCTAGAAAATTACCCATCACGAAAACCATTTTTTTTAAGTGGCGGAATTGGACTTGAAGAAATTATAAAAGTAAAAGAATTACTTAATATAGAATTACCAATTTATGGAATCGACTTTAATAGTAAACTCGAAATTGCCGCTGGCATCAAAAATATAAAACTATGTCAAGAAGTACTTGAAAGTTTTCAAAACTACTAAACAAATTATTATGTCGTATAATGTAAATGAAAAAGGATATTATGGAGATTTTGGAGGTGCTTACATTCCCGAAATGTTGTATCCAAATGTAGAAGAACTAAGGTCTAAATATTTAGAATTAACTGCAGATGCTGAATTCCAAGCTGAATTTGAAGCTTTGCTAAAAGACTACGTTGGCCGTCCTACTCCATTATATTTTGCTGAAAATTTATCAAAAAAATACCATACAAAAATATATTTAAAGCGAGAGGATCTCTGTCATACGGGAGCACACAAAATTAATAACACTATTGGTCAAATTCTCTTGGCAAAAAAGCTGGGAAAAAACAGAATCATCGCCGAAACTGGTGCAGGACAGCACGGTGTTGCAACGGCGACTGTCTGCGCGCTTATGGGTTTAAAGTGTATAGTATTTATGGGCGAAGTTGACATTAAGCGTCAAGCACCAAATGTAGCTCGAATGAAAATGCTCGGGGCCGAAGTCAGACCAGCAACTTCGGGATCTAAAACGCTAAAAGATGCCACCAATGAAGCGATTAGAGATTGGATAAATAATCCCGAAGATACTTATTATATTATTGGATCGGTTGTTGGACCACATCCCTATCCCGATATGGTAGCGCGTTTTCAGAGTGTAATTTCCAAGGAAATCAAAGCGCAACTTTTAGAAAAAGAAAAATCCGAGAATCCAGATTATATAATTGCCTGTGTCGGTGGAGGAAGTAATGCTGCTGGGGCTTATTACCATTATTTAGATAATCTAGATGTCAAAATTATTGCTGTAGAAGCCGCAGGTCTAGGAATTGATTCAGGTGAAAGTGCGGCAACTTCGGCTTTGGGAAAAGTGGGAATTATTCACGGAAGTAAAACACTTTTAATGCAGTCTCTCGATGGACAAATTACAGAACCGTATTCAATCTCTGCTGGATTAGATTATCCTGGAGTTGGACCAATGCATGCGAATCTATTTTCAACTGGCAGAGCACAATTTATCTCAATAACCGACAAAGAAGCAATGGAAGCGGGTCTCCAACTATCAAAAATGGAAGGTATTATTCCTGCAATTGAAAGCGCCCACGCATTTGCTGTACTGGATCAGATAACTTTTAAACCGACCGATATTGTAGTTATAAATCTTTCTGGACGTGGTGATAAAGATCTGCAGACTTATGTAGATTATTTTGATTTTTAGGGAAGTACGATTTGGGTTATTCGAGGTGAGATGTTCGACAAACAACTTTGGAAGATCAGCTTGTTGAAAAGAAAATTAATTTTTTCAATAATGTCCTAAACTTAGAACTGGATTTATAAAATAGTGAATTTGTTTGTTTAACAGCATTTCAATTAGCTGAAAATCATTCCTTTAAACTTTTTATATTGGATAAGGTTAAGTCGTAACTCTCAACTCAACCTTCATAAATCCGAACTCATAAATCAAATTTCATGAATCGTAAATCCCAAAAAGCAAATCAAACTTCGAAACTCGTAATTCAATCTTTGTTAATCGTAAATCAAACTTCGTAAATAAAAAATCATGAATAGAATTAATCAATCCTTACAACAAGACCAAACTCTTCTTTCTATCTACTTTACCGCAGGATATCCTAACCTAAATGATACCTTAAAAATCATTGAATCCCTCGAAAATAGTGGCGTCGATATGATTGAAATCGGTCTTCCATTTAGTGACCCGCTCGCGGATGGTCCAACAATTCAAGCAAGCTCGACCAAAGCATTAAATAACGGTATGACAACTGAAATTTTGTTTGAGCAATTAAAAGACGTGCGAAATTCCGTTAATATTCCGCTTTTGATAATGGGATATTTTAATCCGATCTTACAATTCGGTGTCGAAAAATTTTGTCAGAAATGTGCTGAAATCGGAATTGATGGATTGATAATTCCCGATCTTCCTATTGAGATATTTATCGAAAATTATAAAGAAGTATTTGAGAAATACGGAATTATAAATACATTTTTGATAACACCTCAAACCTCCGAAGAGCGTATTCGATTCATTGACAATGCTTCAACTGGCTTTATCTACACCGTAAGTTCGGCGAGTGTAACTGGCGCAAGTTTTGGCTTTAAAAATTTGCAACTTGATTATTTCAAGAGAGTCAAGAATATGAATCTTACTAATCCACAAATTATAGGCTTCGGAATAAATAATTTTGAGTCTTTCAATCAAGCCACCAAATTTGCAAAAGGTGGTATTATAGGAAGTGCATTTATCAAATATCTTGCAGAAAATGGAGTCGAAAATATTTCCGAATTTATTCAGCAGTTTAGAAAGTAAAAAGATTATTAGATTCTTTTAGAAAAAAATTCCATCTACATAATACCAGCTTCCTTTATCGAAAATAAATGTTGATTTTTCGTGATGCGTTTGAGCTTCTAAATGCGCGTCCACATAAAATGCTTTAAATTCGACTATGCGTTCCGTCGAATTTATAATCTCAAGCTTTATCCAACTGTTAGATTTGGACCAATCAAGGATATCAGATTTCTTGTGAAATTTACGAGTAGACTTGTGAGTAGTTTGCACTAAAAAATCCGCTGCTTGAATACAATATGCACTATAACGTGAACGCATAAGTTGCTCGGCCGATACTGGATCTTGATTTCCTTCAATGATTGGTTGGCAACATTGTGAAAATTCTACAATACTTCCGCAAAAACACTTCGCCGTCTTATTCATTTTTACTTTTTTGATTAAACTGCTTGGCAATTTCTTTTAATTTCTCCTTGCGAGAAATTTCAGCTTCTTTGGCTTTTGCCTGCGATTTGTGCAATTTGTCGTTGTGTTTTTTGATATTCTTCTCGTTATTTCGACTCATATTTATTATTTAAAATTTGTAAATATATAGAAATTAAAGAAAATGTCTTATTTTTTTGATTTCTACTAACAGTTTGAACATCACTAGAAAAATTTCGAAATCCTAGAAATACTACTTTACAATTGCCTTTAATTTTAAGTATCCAATATGAAATTTATCAGCATCTTTCGCATCAGACAAGGGAGTAATCTTAAGTTGGTAATTGGACTTAGTTGCGGAGTCTAAAAGATCGATTACTTTGTGAGAGTTGTCAATATCGATACCGTATTTCTCATCGATATGGGTAACGGCTCCTTTGAAACCGCAATGCTTATAAAATGCTGTTTTCTTAGATTTTTTAACAGCTGTTGCTAAATTTTCACTAATACTCAACATTTTATAATGATATTCCTCAAATTCTCCCATCTTGTATCCTCCAAGATTCAAAAAATATAAATTAAGATCGCTATTTTCTTGATCTAAATCGGTTATCACTTCAATCGAATAATTGTCCACAACTGTAACTTCACGCCAAGCATCGATGTGAAATTTTCCCGCTGCTTCAGGCCAAAATATTTTCAATGCAGGACCTAATTCCTCCAATTTACTTGCAATACCAAAGAATATATCGTGCTGCTCTGTGACGCGACCTTTGGGAGTGCATCCAATTAAAACCATAAAAAGTTTTAAAGTCTTTTCCATATAACAAATATAGTAGAAAGTTAAAAATTGAAAAAAATTAATTACCGATTTAAATCAACTTTGTTATATCCAATTTCTTTCAGAAAAGGTAAATACAAATCGAAAGTAGCACCATATCCTTCTTTTCCACTTGCAAAAATAAATCCATTGTGATTTTCAATGATTTTATGCACAATTGTCAGTCCGATTCCTGTGCCGCTGTAGAGATTATTATCATTTAAGCGTCTAAATATTTCGAAAATGATTTCTTTATATTTGTCCTGAAAACCCACTCCTGTATCACTAATTCTAATATGAGAATATAAAATATTAGTAGGTAAATTTCTATCCACAACATCGCTTTTCTCTGCTATGCTACAAGAAATATTGATCTGCAACTGCTTTTCAATCTTTCTGAATTTTATAGAATTGGATATCAAATTCTGCAGTAATTGTCGGAATTGAAATGGTATGACCGTAACAAAACAAGTTTCAGAAACAGAAACTAGAATATCAAGTTCTCTCAAATCTTCATCTTGCGATGCCAAAACAGCATCCAAACAGGCACGAAAATCTATTTTTTCTAATTTACTCTCCATCTCAGTAGATCTTGAGTGTGATAGTAAATCGTTGAGAAGTGTCTGCATCCGAAGTGCAGAATTTTGTATTCGTTCAAAATAGTAAATTCCTTTTTCCGATAAATTGTGAACTTCTTCATCTAAAATTCTATTTGAAAATATCTGAATTTTACGCAAAGGTTCTTGCAAATCGTGACTTGATATAAACGCAAATGTCTCCAAATCCTTATTTGCCTGCAACAATTCTGTCGCGCGTTTTTCTTTTTCAATATTTTGAAATGCAAGTTCTTTGTTGGCAATAATTAGTTCGGCTGCACGATTTTCTTTTTCCTGATTTTGGAAAGCCAATTCTTTATTCGCGATAAGCAATTCTGCTGCACGATTTTCTTTTTCCTGATTTTGGAAAGCCAATTCTTTATTCGCGATCAGCAATTCTGCAGC
>CBDUDY010000001.1:0-60832 GCA_965366055.1 uncultured bacterium | reverse complement strand
TGAAAACCTCATCCCGCGCAAAGGATGGGAATGGCATCCTTTGCTGCCCAGAAAAAATTTCTAAGATTGAAAACAAAAAACCTCTGGCAGCAAAGATATAATGGACAGCCTGACCTGAGCCAAAAGTCATTTCAATGGTAGCAAAAAACATTCTGGCGAAAGGTTGCGCCCAAATAAAGAAACGTCTTGTCAAGCACAGAATTCCAAATAAGTGCCACAGTATTTTGCAAAAGGTTTTTAGTCCAATATTTGCAGAAAGTATGACATCAATCATATAAGTACAGATTCTTTTCAAGTATCTTTGCACTATGAAAACCTTTATATTCATAATTGTTACAGTCTTGCTTCTGAAACCGGTGCTTCCGGTTATCGAGTATGTTGTGAATTATGATTATATCTCCAAAGTTCTTTGTGAAAATAAGGCAACTCCAGCGCTAGAATGTAACGGTAAATGCCACCTTATGAAGGAACTTGCACAAGCTTCTGAGAATGAAAAACCGTTGTCATCTCATAAGAAAGCAATTTCAGAATCTGAAGTTTTATTCTTTCAAAAAATTGAGCAAACTCAAGTTTTTGCTTCTACTCCATCTTACGTGATAATCAGTAATTTTTACTTTAATAATTACTCTCATCTACTTGTAGATACTTCATATCGTCCGCCCACATTAGCATAATTTTTTTATTGACACTTTAATTGATTTTATCCTTTGACTTTTGTTCAATGGATGCAGTCATGTATGTAAACAATTCACACAAAAAATTATAATAATGAACACGATATCTTCAAAAAACATCTTGCTTTCTGTAGCAAAAATCCTTTCAATTTTCATCTTAATTTTCTCAATGAACGCTTGTAGTTCTGACGATGATAACAATCCTATTATCGCTGACGATACGGCCGGATTATTAAAAATTCAAACTCTCGAAAACCCAACTCATACTGTAGAATTATACTCTACAACTGGAAGTTTGCAACAAGGTCATAATTCGATTTCTCTGCGCATTAAAGACAAAACAACGAATTCTTATATCACTCCATCAACAATTAGTTGGATGCCGATGATGCATATGACAAGCATGATGCACGCATGCCCTTTTTCGCCGATAACTGCCGTTTCAGGAAAAACTAATTTATACAATGGATATATTGTATTTCAAATGCCCGAAAATGCAACTGAATTTTGGGATCTTACGGTAAAATATACTGTAAATGGTCAAGAGTTTGAAGCAATGGCGCCAATTACAGTTCCTGCATCTGCCAAAAGAAGAGTTACAACTTTGACGGGCGCTGATGGTGTGAAATATGTTTTGGCTCTTATCGAACCTACAACTCCAAAAGTTGCGTTGAACGATATGACGGTTGGAATATTTAAAATGGCATCTATGACTTCTTTTCCAATTGTTGACAATATGAAAATCGCAATTGATCCACGTATGCCAAGTATGGGAAATCACGGATCGCCAAATAATGTTGCCTTAACTCAATCTTCTTTGGACAAACTATACCACGGAAAACTTTCGCTTACAATGACTGGATATTGGAAAGTGAATATGCAACTTTTTGATGCTAGCAATACACTTCAAGGCGGTCAAGCAATTGAGGGCGCTGTAGAAAATAGTACTTTATTCTTTGAAGTAGAATTCTAGATTTATTTCCCTCCTATTATTATATGGTCGGATTTACGAATCCGACCATTTCTAAAAACAAAGTTTATGAAAAGCTTTAATTATTTGATGATTGCTGTGCTATTGGCAACAGCTTCATCTTATGCACAAGAAATTGATAAAGATAGTATCTCAACTGAAAATCTAAAGGAAGTAATCGTGATCGGACAGAAAGCGACTCTTGACAAAAAACAGTCGAAATCCCTTGCTACGGTTGAAGAATATTTAGAAAATTCTCCCAAAATAAATATGATAAAAAGAGGTGGCTACGCTTGGGAACCGCTTCTTAATAATATGCCATCAGAAAGAACATTGATTACCATTGATGGAATGCGAATTTTTGGTGCTTGCACAGACAAGATGGATCCGATAACGAGTTATGTCGAAATTTCGAATTTGTCTGAGGCTTCTATTTTATCTGGACAGCAAGGTGGAATCCACGGATCTACAATTGGAGGTGGAATTGATTTAAAAAGACAGAGAGGAACATTTAAGGATGATGGTTGGCACGGATCAGCTCAGGCGGGTTACGAAACCAATAATAATCTAAAAATTGGCGGACTTGCTACTCAATATTCTGATAGTACTTTCTATTTTGATGCGGCGATAATGGCTAGAGATGCCGATAATTATTACGCTGGTAACAGAGAAGAAGTTCTATACAGTCAATATAGCAAGTATAACATTTCGGGAAATATTGGATTTTTGCTGAATTCTAACTCCATATTGGAAGGCTCGATTATTTATGATAAAGCGACAGACGTTGGCTATCCAGCGTTGCCAATGGATGTATCTCTGGCAGAAGCGATAATTGCATCTGCTAACTACAAAATTATGCCTTCGGATTCTTGGTATTCTAAATGGGATACAAAACTTTACTTTAATAAAATTACCCATGTCATGGACGATAGTAAACGTCCCGATGTTCCGATCCGAATGGATATGCCAGGATGGTCTACCACTTATGGATTTTACTCAACTGTAGAAAGACATCAAAATCAGCATCATCTTACCGCAGATATTAATGGATTTCTAAATGATTCTCGAGCAGAAATGACCATGTATCCAAATAATCCAAACGAGAATGCGATGTTTATGCTTACTTGGCCAGATGTGCAAACCAGATACATTGCGCTACAATTGAAAGATCATATCACTTTTAATGAAAAATCGGAAGTAGAAATTTCGGCTAGTTTAGCCTCGCACACCAATGAGGTTACAGATTTATTTGGTCTTCAAAGTTTGCAGATTATCTATCCAGAAATGGAAGCTACAAAAACAAGAATTTTAAAAAGTCTAGCGATAAATTACAACTACAGCAATGCGGGATTTGCCTATGGTGCAGGATTGGGTTACGGGGAACGCGCAGCTTCGGTTTCGGAAGGATATGGCTTTTATCTTTTTAATAGTTTCGATCGATATGATTATATTGGAAATCCAACTCTTAAGAATGAGCAATCTTTGGAAGTAAACTTTTTTGCCTCATATAAAACCAACAAATCTAAAATCAAGTTAAGCGGATCTTATTTTAATATTCGAAATTATATCGTTGGAATTCCGATGCCGTCGTTTCTTCCGATGACCATTGGTGCGGATGGTGTAAAAGTATATCAAGCCCTTAATTATGCGACAATAGCTTCAGCAGAAATTACTTTCGAACAGAAACTTACAAACGCTTTTACTTTTTCGGCGCAAGCCACCTATAGTCAAGGGCAAGATAATGATGGAGGAAATTTGCCTTTTATAAGTCCGTTGCAATATAAAACTGGTTTGAAATACTATAAAAATCAGATGACTGCTGAGCTTGCTTTTCGCGGAAACGCCGCACAAACCGCTTTCAATCCTTTCTATGGAGAAGATAGAACGGCCTCTTATGGAGTTTTCGATATTGCTTTGGCGAAAGCCTTTACTTTCGAAAAAACTAACCTAACTGCAAAAATCGGAGCTGAGAATGTTTTGGATACCTACTACTCTACTTACAGCGATTGGAATAATATTCCTAGAATGGGGAGAAATGTATTTTTTAATTTGAAGTTTGGAATTTAGTCCTTCGGCAAGATAGGAGAACACAGCTCGACTAACTTGGGAAACTTTCTTCGACTAGCTCAGCGATCCAGAAGAGAGCTAAAGAAAAATTCTTAGGAATTTTAGATTTTTATTTGACATAGTAAAAGTATTACCATTGAAAATATTGGGAAGTAATTTTGGGAAGTTCGGCTACGTAAAATCGACAATTTCGTGGACCTCGCTTTAATAATAATCGGCTACTGGGAAGTGGCATAACAGATATCGCCTGATTTGTGATAGCCGTATTTCAGAAAAATTCCTCCCTCTGCTTTCAAAAGCTTATGCTTCGAAAAAGAACTTTATAATACAATAGTCTAAAATTTGGAAGGCAAAAACATATAAAATGTTTAAAAATCTTAGTCAAAATTTAAAATCTATAAAACTAAAATGGACACATTAAAATTCTTTACTTTGTCAAAACTAAGACCAAAAAAAAATAGTATCAAAAATCTAACTTTATTAATAGTACTCACGTTGTTGAATTTTTCATGTAGCGACAAAAAAGAGAAAGTAACGGATGATGCTAGTACTTCACTTGAAAATACTGCAAATTCTGACCCATCTAGCTATGATGCCGATCTTGGCGAAGGGAAATATAAAAAAATAGATTTAGCAGCAGGGATCGACAAAGAAATGGCTGTTTTTGGTCAGAAAGTAACAGCAATAAAGTGCAGTTCTTGCCATAAAATGAGTTCTGAAATGCTTGTGGGGCCAGGATGGAAAGGCGTCACTAGACGTCGCAGTCCGGAGTGGATTATGAATTTTATTACTAATCCTGAAGTTATGCTTGACAAAGATCCTGAATTACAGAAACAACTAGAACTATGTCTCGTTCGAATGCCAAATCAATTCTTGAAAGAGAAAGAAGCTCGCAGTATTCTTGAGTATATGCGTGAAAACGACACCAAAAAATAGTGTAAATAAAAGATAAATTTACATATTTGAAGAGAGATGATTTCCAAAATTTAGAATAAGACTGCGCAATGTGCGGTTTTTGATTTAAAGCAATTCGCATTAATTATTACTAATAGAGAATAGCTAAATTCTTTTTAAAGATCAAGATATTGACCGAACGCTACAGAGCGAAGTTTCTGCATAGTTGATTCTTAAAACTTAAAACAGACAAAACTTTTTTTTTTAAATACTGCAGAAATTTTTACTATTTAAGAAGATATACAAACATTATTATTCCATATTTTTTCTTTAGCCGAGCACTTTTCATACGTGGTACGACGGGATAAGGCTGAGCATCTACAAACTTCTCGAAAGAATCAGCAGGATCAGCATCCGCAAACGAACACTCTGCATCCAAATCTGGAAAAAGCACTTTGTTGGAAGAATTTAGAATTTTTGCCGTATCCACCATAAAATATATTTACTCCAACAGAGCTATCGACTTCTCAACATTTACCGCTTTTTGAGAAGTTCCACGAAACAACCTATATACTATATCCCTTCTCATTTATGGCGATCTTAGTTGTACTGCTCCAAACAAAAGATGCCCTTTTCCTTTGTTACTGCTTGTGTAGTATTTTTTTATTACTCAATTATCAACTTTTAAAATCGTGGTTTTTCCAAAATTTCCGAGTTTAAATGAAATTGAAATTGAATCATTTATAGTATGATATTATTAATAATTATCGAGTCGCACCCTACTGTAGGAGTAGATAGAAAAAGAATTATTGTTCAGATGAATTTCTAATTCTACTTCTGATAATACACGTAGCAAATCATGTAAAATTATAAAAGCTAAAATAAAAATTACACAATTAGGTACCGCAAAACTCAATCATTTTAGTCCCAAATTATAAGATTTTTGACATAATTGTAATACTAATAATCAATCAATTCCCACGAGATTTGAAGAAAGAATCTTATGATTTTATAGATTATTAGAAATTATATTTAATTCCTAATAAAACATATCCAGGAATCATCGAATGAATGGTATTTTCGAAAATAATGTTATTTGAAGTTTGCGTTATCTGTTCAAATTTGTCGATATTAAGTAAATTACTACCATGGATAAAATATGTGAATCTCTGCTGCTTATCTACAAAATTTACATTTAAATTTAAAAGAGTTTGGTAATTGCTTTCTAAAGTTCCGTTTTGAAATAAATAATTAAAACTTGGTTCCACTTTAAAGGAATTAACTTTTGAAATAATTTTTAAACCGACATTCTGTGAAGTTAAAGAATAACTTTCAGGTATTAATGATTGCTGTAAGCTACTGTATTCAGCAAGATATGACAATTGAAACTGTGTTTTTAGATTCTTGAAACTAGAAACTAAACTTAAATTAAATATATTTTTACTGACTTTCGAAATATTAGCCTTAGAATTTATAAAATTTGTAGTGCTTGTATAGTCAGTAGATAAAGTACTTTTTAATTGTAAAGGTGCTTTGATAAATCTTCTATCATAGATTAATACGCCATAAAAATTATCGTAATCGACACCAAAATAATTAGAAAATAAAGAATATGTATCTACATAATTTGTAATTGTTGTATTATTTTGATTAGCAAATGAATAATTTAAATTTATAGTAATGAACTGTTCGGCTCTTTTTCCATAATTATTATAACCAATTGAAAAAGTTTTTTTATTAATAAAGGGATTATTCTCAATATTCATCGGAATATTGATTGTGTAGTAATCCAAAATAAAAGGGCTCTTCAGTTGTCTGATTAACTCAACAATGCTATTCTTATTTTGATAAGACAGCGAAAAGTTATTAGCTGCATTTAAGTTGTAATTAAACGAAATATAGTTTTCAAATAAATTTTTCTCATCTAAATTAATGAAGACTAAATTTTGTACTATTTGATACTTTAAAAATATTTTCTCAGTAATATAATGTGTAATATCTACTTTGTTACTGACTTCTTTGAAACTTCTCTGAATATTGTTTTCAAAAAATGTACCCACTAAAGCAGTTTCTAAATGCTCATCACTAGTCCTTAACGAAAGTGTATATTTATATTTATTTTTATTATTTTTAAATAACAGCGAATTACTACTATTAAAATGACTATTATTATACAAATATTTTTGATCAAAACTGGATAAGTTCAAATTATATAAATTACTATCGCTTGAAAGAATAGCCAGAGAATTAGAAATTTTATCTTTCTTATAGGCCAATTCTGATGCAAAAAGAAATTTTTTATTTATTCTATATTGGTAACTGATCTGACTGCTAAGAACCATGTTATTCTCTATCGATGAGGTATCATATTTATAAACACTAATAATATCTTGGGTAGAGTCTCCATTAGAAGGAACGAAATTCAAAAGAAATTTAAAGTTCGAATTCTTATTAATTGCGTATTGCATTTTAAAAATTGAAGAGAAGAGAAGAAAACTACTTTTTTTTAAATATATCTCATTAATTGGTGGAATTGTATTATCTAAAAAAAAACGATTATTTAATTGTTGTTCCAATTGATTAAAACTATTAAAAAAAATATTTGAATTGAATTTAAAGTCTTTTGTTTTAAAGGCGATATTTAATGCGGAAAATAAATTGGATCGTTCACGTCTCTTATCTTCGTTGTAAATATAGTCGGGAATCATCTCACTAACATTCGTCAAACTATTACTTTGATCCACAATACTTTCGGCTCCGCCAATAATATCAAAATAATCTGGAACAGTTAATGGCAATTCCCCTACATTGTTAAAATCGGTAATTAAGGAAATATTCCCGTTTTTCATAAATTTAAATATATTTGAATGAGAGGTGTACTTTTCCGAAATTCCTCCTGCAACTTCCAAATTACCTATTAGTAAATTTTTATTTCTAGAATCTAATTTAATATTTAAAGCAATCTTAGAGTTTTCACCAAATTCTTTTAAATTAATGTTATCACTATGTTTTAAAAGTAGATCTATACCTTCAACCATATTTGCACCAATATTTTCTGTGGCGATTTTATGTTTATTACCAAAGAATTCCTGACCATCAATTAAGATTCTATCAATAGTAATGCCCTGAAACTTTACTTTACCGTCACTAGCTATTTCTAATCCAGGTAATTTTTTTATCAAATCACCTAGATTTGTCTCTGTACTATCTCTAATGGTCTTCAAATTAAATGATATACTATCATTACTAATTTTCGCCGTTCTTTGATGACTTATAACTATGACCTCTTTTAATTCTGTACTTTTTTCAATTAAGATAAAGTTTAGCTCATTTTTATTATTAGTAACTTCTTTTTTGACAATTAAATCTTCAAAATTATATGATGAAATTTTAAAAATTATTTCTTCCTTTCCACTAATAGTAATCTGGTATTTGCCCTCTTTATCTGCAAAAGTATATGCTAAAATATTTATGGTATCTCTATCCAAAGTCTGCACTAAAGCCATAGGAATATTTTCGTTTTTGCTATCAACGATTTGTCCTATGAAGGTACTCTGCGACCAAATAGAAGTTGTAAATAACAAAAATAAAAATAAACCATAATTACTCTGAGATACTTTCTTCATAGACGCTTTCCTCAATGGTTGATTGCTTGCTTCGATCTACAATTTTATCAAATTCTGCCAAGGTAATTTCTATTCCATTTTTAGGCTTTTCTATTTGAATTTTTTTATTTAATTTTTCAAATCTAATTAGATTGTAATTTCTGTCGTACGCCTCAACTTTAATGATTAAACCTGGCAAACCATAAAACATTGACGGACCCTCACTAAGAGGAATCTGATCTGTATACCAGGCTACTGTAATACCTTGTGTCGTCTTAAGAATTGCTTTTTTACAAGTAAAATCTCCAATCTTCAAAGTTTCATGTATTAAGATCCAATCAAGTTTCTTAAGTCTATCATGTATTAAATAATTTTTGTCATAGAATTCTCTCCTTCTTATATATGTTGAAGTGTTGAAGTTTTTGTAAATCTCCTCTTCTGGCAGTTTCAATGTAGTTTTACTTTTAGAGTTCGTAGATGCTTCCTCTATGCTAAAATCTCTAGATTTAGTGCTCTCTACAATTTTATACAGAGATTCATACCCATTAATTATTAATGAATAATGAACATCTTGATCCAGCATTTTTAAAAATTCTGTCCGAATATGAGGTGGTAAATTCATTACGGACTCTTCAGGTGCATTAAATTTCTCATTATATATAAGTTTATAATCTTGATTTAATTGTTGGGAATTGTAATTGACATCAATCATCACTTTTTTAGCAGAGTCTTCTACTAATTTTTCTGTTGTGGTTGTTTTTAAGTCCGATGAGGTAACTTCAAAATTAGATTCCTTTAGGTCAACTTTCGTCTGACCACTACAAGAAACAATAAAGCTTACGAAAATAATTGTTATGGCTAACTTCATAGTAAAAAGGTATTGATTGTTGAGAAAATATTGTGCGAGTAAACTCGCACAATATTTGAAAAGTAATTATACGCACAGCCATATAAATTCTGTAGTTATAGTGGTCCCTACATGATAGCCAAGAAAAAGATGCGTTGTGGTTGTTACTTTAATGAACTTAGTCCATTTACAGTCTTCTTCAATTGAAAAGTAGTTTACATATGTAAATGATGTTGCTGAAACATCAACTTTTTCAACTAAGTCAAAAGAAGTATATAGTGCTTCACTAGCTGGCAAGTTCGTTTTCGAACCGCTTGCATACCCAAAAGTCATTCCTACTGTAAGGAATAATGCTAAAATCATCGATTTAATTTTCATAAAATTTAGAATTATGCTTAAATCTTTGCAAGAGCTTCTAGCACATTTTGGCAGTCAAAGATTTTCAGCTGTCATTTTCCAATTTGGAGTTTCTGCCACTGCAAAAACTATTTTTCCATCCGTCAGCAATGATTTCTATATGTATTAATTACTCATTAGCCTAAACGTAGGCTTTCCGTTGAAATACTTACAAACTTCCGTAAAATTGATTTTTACAATCTTATTTATTATATAACAATTTTACGCGTTATTTATATTAGATACTATACTGAAAATATACTAAGTTATACCAAAAGTGTAGTAATTAGTATTAAAAACTCGCTTGGCACTTTGACATTCTGATCTGTTAGATATTTTATTAAGGCCGAGTACTTATCCTTAATTATGGAGTCACAATCACAAGTGACTTCAATCAAACTACTTGATGGAACTTTAAGAATTTTTGCAAGTCTAAAAATTAACTCTGTACTAATTTTAATTTTGCCTTGTTCAATAACTGAATATGTCTTTTGGCTTATGCCCAATTGGTAGGCAATATACTCTTGAGAGTATTCCAGCGTCCTTTTAAAACTCTTTAGTTTCCGTTGCACTTCTCGTTCATTGCACTTCTCCTATTAATTAAATACTATCACTTACATTATTATTACTTTGAAACAAAAACAACTTTTAACATTGACTATGATTCGTAAGAAAAGCTCCTACTATTCATAAAAATACATAAAATTTAACACATTTTAGCTAATTATTGTCTTATTTATTGTTAATTTAATTAAAAATGTAAGGTTTATCAGCTAATATTGTAATATAATGTTTCAACTGCTGTTTCTAAGCAGTTTAAAAAATTTAAGCAAATTTTTAAAACACTAAAGTATTAATGTTTGTAAGATATCTAAAAACTCAAATAAATAGTAGCTTAATGATTATTAACAAGTTAATATGCCACTTACAGCAATGCTTCAATTTTTTATATTTTGGTAAAAATAACTATAACTAATTAGAAACACTTTCAGTTTAAATTACGTGATTGCTACTTTACGGCAAAGGGGCGAAATTTTTAATATAGTTTGACTGTATAATTAAAAGCTGTTCAGTTCAAAATTTATCTTATCTATTTAAAGCACATCCTGGTACACAACAAATGAATTTATGCAATTGAAATTATTGCCTTACCTAAAATATCGAATTGAACTGTTTTAAAAAATATTTATTTACTCTATTCAAAACAGATCAAAAACGACAGAAATAGTAAAAAAAACGATTGCTACCATAAAAAACAATGTATTACAATTGGCACATTTTGACATGATCTTAAAAAGATCGGCCCTATGAAGTTACTATCGAGAGGTGAATATTACGTAAAATGTTTGCTGCTTTTTTTCATGTTGTTTATCAGCTTTAGTCTTTAGCAAAAAAAATAGTAATGCATTAAGGTTTATGAAGTGCGGTGATCTGAGCTAGGCCATGCATAATTATTCTTGATATCTTACTTGTAAAAATTCATTGTTTCCAATTCATGTCTTTTCAAAAAACAATAGAAGCAACTAATCTTACTATTTCTCATTACTCGCAAATCCAAAGCAGTATTTGATTCGCATACCAAATGCTCGATTGGTATGGAAAGCACATCGGTTAAAATCAATTTTAGCCAAAGCTTTTCCAATATCTAGGTTGTTGTAATTTAGTTTCAAAGAAATTGCTTGATAAGTAGCACTTTCAATTTTTAGAAGTACTTCTAATCCACTTCCTAAAGAATGTTGAACGGCAGTCACGCTCTCATTATCAGTCTGTCGGTAACTATTGGCCTCGGTTTGCAAAGAAATAACATTGGCATCAGCGAAGACAGTAGTTAAATTGTATACTGGAATAATTTAAAATTGCACAGTTTCATCTTTTTCGCTTAAATTTAATTTTGGAGAAATGCCAACCACGATAGCCGAAACATTTCTGTTGAAAAGTTCCATCTCCACAAATGCCTCATTAAAGGTTGCTATTTCAGTTATCGTTCCTAAGAAGTATTCAACTCGCACTTCTGGTTTTAAATAATTGGTAATATTTTATTCTAAAAACAAGATTAGCAGAAAGATAGCTACGATTATCAAAAGTATTGTCCAAATAAAGACCGAAACCGCCAAAACCTACAAATTTTTGAGCATAAGACAAAGAGGTGATTACCAATAGAAATATAAGTTTGAGATGCTTAAAATCAATGCAGTTGCTTGTTTAATATTGAATTATAAAATTTCACTTCAAACATACTTTTTCAGCAAAAGCTACTGCACTCAAAAACTATTTTGTAAAGTAAAAAACCCGCCTAGTGAGCGGGTTTCTTTTAAATTATTTAATTTTTAATTATCTTCTTATTGAACACTAGCTTATTATCCAAATTTGCGATATTGACAAAGTAAATCCCAGAATGCATACCACCGACTTCAATTTTTAAAACCTCATCAGCTAGTTTGTTTTTCAGCTCTTTAACAACCTTGCCTTCCAATGATGTAATTTTAATATCATAACGATTATTTGAATTCAAACCACTTATAGCAAATGAGTTTTCGCTCGTAACTGGATTAGGAAAAACTTTGATATTTGTAGATTCCGTGTAGTATTTGGTGTTGGATAACAGAGGGCTTGAAAGTGCAGCAAAAGCATTAATTCTGCCGTGTCCATAATATTGATCCCAGCCGGGCGTATCAAATGCATCACCAACCTGATCCTCTGAAGTCTGCTCTAGAATCTGCCGAATCTGAGTTGGTGTCAAAGCTGGATTTACAGAAAGCATCAGCGAAATCACTCCCGCAACCATTGGTGCAGCTTGCGAAGTACCGCTCCAATAGCCCTCGTAATCTGTATCGGAATTGTGACTTAAAGTATATATGAAACTACCTGGTGCCACTAGATCTAACTCAGGCCCATAATTACTACCACTATTCACATTCCAAGGAAATGGATTTGACCTAGTGTCATCTGGATTCGTTGAGCCTACAGCAATAACATTTGTAAAGTATGCGGGAAAGTTTACAAAAGTGTTTCCATTTCCTGTTGCAGCAACAATACATACACCATTATTGTAGGCGTAATTAACCGCATCTTCTAGCAAGGTTGAGTAATCTTCTCCGCCAACAGACATATTAATCACATCTGCTCCATTCTCTACAGCATAATAAATTGCACTTGCCCACCAAGTATAATATCCATATCCATTGTTATTTATAACTTTACAGCTCATAATTTTGGAGTTCCAATTTATACCTGCATATCCTATCGAATTATTCCCTTTGGCTAACGCTATAGCAGCTACGCAAGTTCCGTGGCCATCATCATCGCTTGGATCTGTATCACTATAGGCAAAGTCATAACCCGGCACTATTCTCCCAGCAAATTCGGGATGATCTAACTTCACACCTGTGTCTAATATCGCAACAATTATATTTGGATCGCCTAGAGTAATATCCCAAGCCAGATCAGTATCGATATCGGCATCATTTGTTGATGGTGATTCTGTAAAAGTAGAGTTGTTATTATGATACCATTGTCTAGAATAATACTGATCATTCGCAGCGGTTTGTCGCACACCAAGTCCTTTTCCAATAAAATTTGGCTCAACATATCTAAAAACGTTGGTGTTTTTGTAAACTTTAATCACAGATTTTACATCCACATCATTACCAAATTTTAAAACGTATGTTCTCATTTCTTTCATATTACCTATTGCAGTAAATGATTGTAGATTTAAAGAATCATTGATCTTCTGCACGCGGTTATCATTTAGAAAAATCCTAGAAGAATAATCCGCTTTTAGTTCCACCACAATTTCGTTAGTAGAAAACTTGTTTTGTTGAGCACCACAAATCGTAGTCATACAAATCATAAAAAATATAGTAAATAGTTTCATCTTTTTTGTTTTTAAGGTTGAGGTAATTTCGATCTAAAATTAAAATATTAGTTTGTTGAAAAGCACTCAAAAACGCTTTTGAAATTGTTTATCCTATTAAGCTTAAGACAGAATAACTAGCGCATTATATTCCTATAAATTGGGCTTTTACGATCAAATTAAAGCTATTGATAAGTTTGAAAACTTGGTTATTTTCACGGCATATTGCAGTTATATCTATTTAAAAGATGCTTTTTAATTCTTATAATTCCAAATTAACATTTTAAAGTCATACTAACATTTGAGCTATATCAGGGTAAACCCCTACTTTTTTGAGGAGTTTATCAAATTAATGTAAGACTAAATTCAACAAGATTAATTTTGAGTCACGCTAACAAGGAATCAAAATCTTTTCTCGTTTTAAAGCATACCAGTAATTTTTCAACTATTTTATACTAATGTAATTTGATCCACAAAAAATCATCCATATAATTACATAATTGACTAAAGAACCACAATCTTTTCACTAAATGAAGTCTTATTTTAAAATAGAAATATTTTTTCAAGATCCTTGGTAAAATTGAAGTTGCTTCACTATCGATTTTCTAAATCTACTTCTATTTAAAACAATAAAATCTTAATCAAGACCTTCATCTCACACGAAAAGTTATGTGGTCAAAAAAAACTATTCTAATAATTTAACACCTGCTTGCGAGCGTGTTTTTAACTAAAATATTCATTTTTTGATTATCTTCTTATTAAACACCAATTGATTATCTAAATTGGAAATATTTACAAAGTAGATGCCTGATTGCATATTGCTGACCTCGATTTTTGAAATATCTTCAGACATTTTATTCTTCAACTCTTTTACCACTTTGCCTTCTAACGAAACAACTTTTAAATCATAGTGATCACTAGGATTTAAGCCATTAATGGAGAAGATATTTTCAGTAGAAATGGGATTTGGAAAAATTTTAATACTACTTGATTCAGTATAGTATTTCGTATTAGATAACAATGGACTTGAAAGCGCAGCAAATGCATTGATCCTGCCGTGACCATAATATTGATCCCAGCCCGGAGTATCAAAAGCATCACCAACTTGATCTTCTGAAGTCTGCTCCAAAATCTGCCGAATCTGAGTGGGCGTCAATGCTGGATTTACCGATAGCATCAGCGATATAACTCCCGCTACCATTGGAGCTGCTTGCGAAGTACCGCCCCAATAGGAATTATAATAAGTGTCTGAATTATAACTCAATCCATAGATGTAATTTCCAGGTGCAACAAAATCTAATTCTGCACCAAAATTACTTCCGCTATTCACGTCCCAAAAAAATGGGCTCGTTCGTGTATCATTCGGATTTGTTGAACCCACAGCAATCGCATTAGCATACTGTGCTGGATATTGAATCACCGAATTTTGATTTCCTGAAGAAACAGTTACACTTACACCATTACTAAAAGCATAATTTATGGCATCTTCGAGCAAGGTCGATGAACTCGCACCACCTACTGACATATTAATCACTTTGGCACCATTGTCAACTGCATAATAAATGCCGTCTGCCCACCAACTGTAATAGCCTTGATTTTGACTGTTCAATATCTTGCAAATCATAATTTTCGAGTTCCAATTCACTCCGGCATATCCAATAGAATTATCGCCTTTTGCCAGAATAATACCAGCGACATTTGTACCATGTCCATGATCGTCAGTAGGATCGGGATCATTGTTGGCAAAATCGAAGCCAGGAACTAATCTTCCCGCAAATTCTGGATGATTCATTCGTAATCCTGAATCCAAGACTGCCACAATCAGATTGGGATCTCCTTGTGTAATATCCCAAGCTAAATCAGTATCGATGTCCGCGTCGTTGGTTGCTGCAGAAAGCGTAAAGCTTGCGTTATTAACATGCGACCATTGTCTGAAAAAGTTCGAATCATTAGGCGAAGTTTGCATCATACCGTGGCCATTCCCGATAAAGTTTGGCTCTACAAATCGGAAAGCATTTGTTCTTTTATAAACCTCAATTACAGATTTGACATCCACCTCATTTTTAAATTTTAAAAGGTATGTTCTCTTCAATTTCTTATTACCGACAACAGTATAAGATTTTAGATTGAGAGAATCATTAATTTGCTTGACTCGACTGTCCTTACAAAAAATCTTAGCCGTGTAGTCAGCTTTTAGTTCCACAACAATTTCGGTGGAGGAAAAATTATTTTCTTGGGCAACAACTATCGTAGTTACCAAAGCCATAAAACAGATAGTAATTAATTTCATCTTTTTTGTTTTTAAATTTATACACTAGAAATTTTTGAAGTAAAAACTTATTTATTAAGAAGTACTATGCAACAGTTTAATAAGTGACTTTCTGTTTCCATTAAGAATGAAAAAAAGCGCATTTGACAACAATAAATTATTATTTTACCTATAAATTAATGTATTGATTAGTTTAAATATTAGGTTCTTTAAACGTTATAAGACCATTATATCCGTTCAAAAGTACATTTCAACCTCTTGAAGAAAGTTTTTTGTACATAATAAGACTAAAACACAATTCTCTGAATTAGGGTAAACCCTGAGAATTAGACTTATTTTTTTAGACAACGATTCTCTGTAACTTGAAAAAAACTTTTATTATATTTGAAATGCTTCCGAGTTTAAATACAGTTCTTTTTACTCAAAATTTTCAACTTTTAAAACTTTTTCCTAATGATTGTTGCTTCCCATACCAAAGGTTGGAAAATTATCACCCAACGTTCTCACGGCTTGCTAGCTGCGATGTTGGCTTATCAATTTGACATCGATCTGCCCAACGAAATTTTGGTCCCGACTTTCATTGCTATTGCCGAGCACGATGATGGTATAGCCGAAACTTTGGCAAACAAAAACCTTACGGATGCAGGCGCGCCAAGGCATTTCTTAGTAGATGACGAATCGAATACGACAGATCTAAAGCAGCAATTAAGCGTGATGGAAAAAGCAACTTCCAAAAGTCAGATTAACGCTTTAATGACCTCGATGCATATTGATTTTATTTTTGATGAGAAGAAAGGTGGTCCAGACAAAGACCTCAATGCCTTTCTGAAAGCGCAGGAAAAAAACCGCAAGGACATTTTGAAAAATTTGGATATTGATGCGAAATATGCCGAGCGTTTATACCGATTTGTGGAGTGGTGCGATGCGTTTTCCTTACTAATTTGTATGGATAAAATTCAACCTGAAGGTCGCAAGATGGAGATTTCCGAAACTCCAGATGGCATTGTCAACCAAACTTTTTATAAATCCCAAAACGTAATTTCCGTAGATCCATGGCCTTTCAAGAATGATACTTTCAAGGTGTTTTACGAATTCAAAGTTGTAGAGCAATTGAAGTTTAAATCGGTGGAAGAATTTGATGAAATTTGCAGCAAGACCCAAGTTCAACGACAGGAATTTGTGTTTGAAAAGTGATTTAATGAGGAAAGTTTAGAAGGAAATCAGGAGTTTTACGATGATTGTTATTTGGAGCTATTTCCTGCTGTCCACTATATCTTTGCCTTTTTCTAAAGAGAAAAAAGGCAAAGGATGCCGTTCCCATCAGGGCTATGGGATTAAGTTTATAAATCATGACTTGGTTTTCCAGGCGCTTTAACCGTCGGAAAGAATTTAGAAAAAAATTTCGATAAGCTTCGCGTGGGTGACATACAAATGCGATCGCCAACGCTGCGCTCGTAATGAAGTGCGTCACTTTCCTCGGCCACACTTCCACACAAAACAGCGTCATTGCGATCTCGATCGCTATGGGGAGAATCAATCAAATTTGATTAGCCGACAAAATTTTTTGCAAATCTTAAAGAATGATAAGTGATATAAAATCTTAAATTTAGTTTTGCACGTACTAAAAGAGGTTTTCACTCCTTCTGAAAACCTCACTCCCGCGCAAAGGATGGGAATGGCATCCTTTGCTGCCAACAAAATATTTCAAATTTGAAAACAAATATTTCTAGCAGCAAAGATATAATGGACAGCCTGACCTGAGCCAAAAGTTGGTAGAATGTTAAGAGAGTCGTTGTGGCGAAAGGTTGCGCCCAAATAAAAACGAAAACATCAACGCTAATTCGCAGCTTCTGCCAAGCTATTTTCCTTTTTGTCGCGGATAAAGTAAACGCCAATCAACACCAAAAGTCCGCCGAGGGCATACCAAAGTGTGAACTTTTCGCCGTCGAGAATGCCCCAGATTACAGCAACCACGGGAAGCAATAGCGAAATTGTGCTGGCAAAAACCGCCGAGGTATCTTGAACGAGTTTGAAAAATAAAAACATTACCAAAGTGGTGCTGATTACGGTTAGGAAAACTAAATAACCCAAGGATTCTAGTGTTTCGGACTGGGTAAAATCGATTTCGGTGAAGAAACCTGAAAAGATTAAAATAAGTAGCGACGGCAGCATCCAAAAGGTGTAAATGGAACTCGCGAGGTCGACAGATGAGATGTGCATCAATTTTTTCTCGACAATTAGGGCAGAAATTGCGTATAGAGCAGCGCCGATAATTAGAATTCCGATGTAAAAGTAATGATTGGAACTGCTGTCTGATCCAGAAGTATATACTAATACTAAAGCGCCCGCAAAACCAATAACGGCGCCTAAATATTGAATTAATTTATTCCTAATTCCGAAAAGTAAAGCGCCAATTAATAGTGTAAATATCGGATCGAGTGCGTTGATGATTCCCGCTAATGAACTGCTGACTTCCCGTTGTGCAAAGGGAAAAATGAAGACTACGAGGAAATTTCCAAATAAACCTGATAATCCAATCCATAAAACATCTTTGGTTGCCATTTTTCGCAATGCAGGAATTCCGATGAAAGCCAAAAGCAGTCCTGAAACACCCGCTCGGAAAGCGCCAATTTGGAACGGATCGAAAACTGGCAGAGTCTTTTTAATAAGTATAAATGACGATCCCCAAGTAATGGCGATGATAAATAGAGTGAGGAATTTATTGGCAAGAAGTTTCTTGAGCATGGTTGATAATGTTGTGTTGCAAAAATAGGTTTTTAGCGGTCAGCTTTTAGATTTTTGGGATAGCCGAATTAAAATTATTGAGCAAAAAGCTATCAACTTCCAGCCTGTCGCGCTCAGCTTTCTGAATCGCCGTCAGATAATCGCTGCTAAGTTAAGAACCATACTTATCAAGTGTCAAAGACCAAGGGTAATCTTCACATTTTAATATTGTGTTCTTGTGTAAACATCGATGAGATTGCCGCGCTATTTTTAGAATGGCGTGCGTTTGCTTATCTTTCTTTTATATTAAAATCGGAAGTAATCTCCCCAACGAACTTCAATAATTGATTATATTTGATAAAGTACTTACTTAAGTTTCTTATGAATCAATAACGGCCAATTGCTCATGAAAATCCTCTCACCAACCCAAATACACCAAGCCGATGCAATCACTTTGCAAAAGCAGAATATTAGTTCCATCGAACTTATGGAACGAGCGGGGACAAAAATTTTTGAATGGCTAGATAGTTGGCTGAAAGACTCTCCAAATACTATTCATATTTTCTGCGGAGTCGGAAATAATGGCGGCGATGGTTTAGTCGTTGGACGACTTCTGTACGAAAAAGAATATGACGTAGCCGTTTATGTGGTGAATTATAGTGATAATCACTCGGCGGACTTTGACTATAATTTACGTCATTTTGAAAAGTCCGCGCACCAAAAGGTTCAGATGCTGACAAAGGCAAAAGATATTCCGAAAATAAAATCTCAGGATCTAATTATCGATGCGATTTTTGGCATTGGTCTTAATCGAAGTCCGCAAGGCTGGGTGAAAGAAGTTATTCAGCGACTCAACAACTTCAAATCCTATAGAATCGCTATCGATATTCCGTCTGGTCTTTTTGCCAATAGCGCGATTACAGACGCAAGCGCTATTTTCAAAGCAGATCATACTCTATCTCTTCAAATTCCAAAACTTGCATTTTACTTACCTGAAACGGCCAAATATGTTGGAAGTTTTGATGTTTTGGATATTGGTTTAGATTCTGAATATTTGGAAAATGTAGAACCTCTCGCCTATTTAGTCACAAGAAGAATATCTCAAAAATTATATATTCCGCGGGAAAAATTTGGCTTTAAGAACACTTACGGCCACGCATTAATTATTGGCGGAAGTTACGGCAAAATAGGCTCAACGGTACTTTCTACAAAGGCAGCTTTCAGGGTTGGTTGTGGATTGGTGACAACGTTTGTTCCTAAATGTGGTTTGAATATTTTGCAAACTACCATTCCCGAAGCGATGGTAATTGCAGATGCCAAAGACGATTTCATCACAAATATTGCTGTAGATTTCGAACCTTCGGCAATTGGAGTCGGTATCGGAATGGGAAAAAATCCTGCAACTGTCCAAGCATTAAAAAAATTCTTTTCAACCAATAAAGTGCCGCTTGTAATTGATGCTGATGCGCTGAATATTATTTCAGAAAATCCCGAGGTTTTAAAATATCTTTCGAATATTGCAATCCTAACACCTCATCCGGGCGAATTAAAACGACTGATCGGAAACTGGAAAGATGATTATGACAAACTTGAAAAAGTCAAAAATTTCTCGACTGAGCACCAACTTATTATTGTAATAAAAGGAGCTAATTCGATGATTATTCAAAACAACAAAATCTACATCAACACTACAGGAAACCCCGGCATGGGAACCGCAGGAAGTGGCGATGCATTAACTGGCGTGATAACAGGATTGCTTAGTCAGGGTTATGACAAATTATCTGCAGCAATTTTTGGCGTTTATATGCACGGAAAAGCAGGAGATTTTACTGCAATAAACCTCGGTCAAGAAGCAATGATGGCGGGCGATATTGTCGAAAATATTTCTGAGGCGTATTTACATTTGTTTTCTGAATCAGATAAAAATTGAAATTATGACCATCCGAAGACTAATTTCAAGGACCAATTGTTTACTTTTTTAAGTTTAGCTCATTTAATTCTATCCATAAACTTTAGAAATTAAGATTCCCTCCTATTTTATCAGAAATATAATTCTACATATCCATTTTCTTGACTAGATTTTCCAAACTATTTTAGCTAGAATTTGAAATTAATTTCCTGTAAAATCTTACTAACATTTCTTGGTTGCGACTACAGAATAGACCATCGGAATTTTATCGTCCAGATGTTCTATCCTATATTTTTTGGATTCAAACTCAATAGTTTTATTAAAACAATTATAAGGAGAATAATCGTATTCATTAAGAGAATTTATCTCTAGCTTGTTGTTTATCAAACTATTTAGAACTTCACTTAAACCATGATTCCACATAATATATTCTTGTGTAATGTCGGCAGTTTTGTCAGCATAAGTGCCACTTTCAGATTCGACAATTGCGCCCGAATTAAAATAGCGGTAAAAAATTTTTTCAAAGTTGTCGTCAAACATCCAAATAAATGGATGGAATTCTACAAATACAAAACTTCCGTTTGGTTTTAGAAATTGTGAAACAATTTTGGCCCATTTATCCAAATCTGGCAACCATCCAATTGTTCCGTAACTGCAAAAAACGATATCAAACTTGTTGTCCAAATAGTTCGGTAAATCGTAGATATCGCAGCAAATAAAGTTTGCCGTTGAATTTGCGTCTTTAGCAATCTGCTTCGCACTTTCTATGGCCTTATCTGATAAGTCCACACCAGTCACTTGTGCACCTAGCCTACTTAGTGATATTGTGTCTTGTCCGAAATGACATTGTAAATGCAAAATCGTTTTGCCAGTCACCTCTCCCAATAATTCTAACTCAATGCTATTTAATGAAGTCTTACCTTTTAAGAAATTTGCAAGATCATAAAACTCTGATTTTAGATGGGAATCAACTCGATTGTTCCAGGAAAGTCGATTAATTTCTATATAGTTATCTTTTTTTGCCATTGGTAGTTTTCGAAATTTAGATATAATTTTTTGTCAGATCGAAAGTCGACCCCCACTTTCGTTACTCGTTTGCTATTTCGATTGCTTTTTCTAATACCTCGTCACGACCCTCCCGTAATCCATTATGTGTGGACTTCACCTCTACGTCAATTTTGATTCCTTTTCGTTGCGTTTCTGAACCATCAGGATAAAGTATTCCGTTCCCGGAGATTAAAGTTCTAAAACCTCCCAAGTATTGAAAATCCACTACGTCCCCATCTGCTCCTGCGGTTTGATTTCCAACCGTTATAACATTGTCGGCAGTTTGAAAAGCCATCGCTGTAAATTCAGATCTACTCATAGACTCTTCACTTACTACTAAAACAATTTTTCCTTTAAATGCTTTTTTGCTGCCTTTAGTTCTATAATTTCTAAAGTGATATTTTCCCGGATAATTGATATTTGGCTTATATATTTTTACAAAGTTTCTCTTTTCTGAGTTCAAATAAGCTGTCATCTGATAAAATATATAAGCAGGATAATTTCTCAAATCAATTATTATCGATTTTTTATTTGCAAAATTTTTAAAAATGTCTTCCACATCTCCTTTCCTGACGTACGCCATGTTAATATAACCAATTTCTGTGCTAATTTCACTAGTTTTTAAAGCATCTAGATCTACACCTTTACTAAAATCTGCAAAATCATATCTTTTCACATTGATGTTTTCAACCTGGTCGTTTCTAGAAATACTTAAATTAACCATATCGTCAATACCCATTAAGATATTAATATATGCATCTCCCATCTTTCCGTTGCTATTCGAACTTGAAATATATTTTAATAGTTTATCTGCCTCTTTCGCAACATCCAAGCCGTTAATTGTTAAAATCACATCGCCTAACTTTATATTATTAATTTTTGCTAGCGAATCATTATAATAGCCTGAAACTACAGGTTTATTATCGATATTAGTAACCTTAATTGGAAGGTACTTTCTTTTCTGTGTTGAAAATCTAACATAAGCGTGACTGTCATCTAATTTGGCAATAAGCTCATTAATAGCAAGTTGATATTCACTCTTGTTTGATGCATTTTGGAATTTTGGAATCATTTCCTCCAACACCAAATCCCACTTTTGATCAGTAAGATATTTGTAAGGAAAAAAATATTCTATTATATTCCAATATTTAAATAACCCTAAAAGTCGGTACTCTTGAGTTGGATATTCGAACTCTTTGTAATCAGGTTCATTGGCAACTTTTATATTTCCAACAGGCTCAATCTCTACGTAAAAATTCTTTTTTTGATTTCTGTTATTCTCAATATATTTCAGTTTAGAAATCACCTGGCTGTTAAAAATTGTCTCATCTTCTATCCAAGACAAGTCAAAATTTTTCTCAAAATACGGCTCTTTCGAATCGCACTTTTTACATTCTGGAACTTTTCCCAAACGATCAATCCACTTATTATATACGGTTGACAAAGATTCTTTATCTGTAGCAGTTAAAACCTCTGGAAGATATTTGATCAACTCATCATCCCAATTGTAGGATCCCTTTGCAACTTCAGGATGGTAGTACTTTAAGAAACCGTAGATCTTGGCTAGTGATACTAATTTTTCAGTTTCAGAAATACCCTGCTGGGCAGTCAAATTATTGCAAGTAAAAATGACTAGAACTACAATTAAGATTTTTTTCTGCATAATAATTTAGGATAATAATTAGAAATGTAAAATTTTAAAAGAACATAGTGGGCCTAATTTGTTGGGAATTTATTAGTATTTTTATTAAGCACGATAATATTTTATAGTGTACAAAGTACTTAGTTAAAATTGCTTGCTCTAAGCAAAATCATCTTTATATATATTGCACAACCAAAGACTTACCCTACATATAAGCACTTCTAATTACGCAATCTCTTTTTCTAATTTCCATTTCTACGAACTCATTTATTTCCAAAATAAATTTCTTTGTATTTTATTTCGTTTTTGTTAGTTCTTGTTGTGTTTTTTCTATGGCGTCTAATAACTTTTTTTCATAAACAAGTAAATCTGTGGACATAAGCTCTACCGTACCTAAGACATCAATAACCTTTGTTGCTGAGTTTATCGTCATCATTCTATTCATAATGGAATTTCCAAATTCTGAATAGTTTTTTTGAATATTATAAACTTTCGAAATGCTTTGCAGAAATTCTATGTCATATTCTTTTATTATTCCACTAATTTTTGTGCTTTCAAATGCAGTATTTTCTAGTGGAGCAATATAAATTCCCTTCCATCCCTTTATCGTATTAAAACGAAATTTGTCATTGCCGAAATAATCTTTATAAAAGTCTTCTTGATTTAATGTCGGATAGATGCTATCTACTTCACCTTTCATAGCTTCGTGATATGCAATCGATTTTTGTAGTATTTCTTTATTATTCTGCAGTTCCTCTGCGATAAAGTTTTGAGATTTTTCCTTTTCTATTTTCAGATTTTTATCGTCCTGTATTCCACTTAAGTACACACCCAGGAATACTCCCGCTGCAACTATTAGAAATTCAGCAAAATATTTCAAAGCAATTTTCGAGTATTTTTTCATTTGGATTTATTTGGTAAGACTCTGTACATCTAAACTAATTTTTAAAATCTTGAAAATTAATTCTATTTCACAATAATTCCTCTATGTAAGGCAACTTTTCACATCTTAATCTCATTTCTTTTCAACATTTCTTTCTAGCCTTAAGCTCAGGAAAAAATTGACTAAAGGATGATTGGTTTTGTCAATTAGCCTTAAAAGTCTTCTCTTCCCTGCTCTTCTGTCTAAAACTGAAAGCATATTTATAATTGGACTTTTATGATTCAGAGCTTCTTCAATGGATAAATCAAGATAGGCATAACAGCAATTACTTAAATCAAATTTTGAAAATTCCCCTTTTTCGGATAACAGATGGGAATCTCTCTCCTCAAAAAGTTGATTATCACTTGTTGCACAATTCGTAGGAGTTGCATAATGATAATTGGCACCATTCAAATAAAATGTATCAGGAGTTGAAAAATTAACCACTTCTTTGCCGTCAACCGTTATCCAGCCCCTATTAAACAAATCAGTTGTGTCAAATCCATGTCCATAGGAAGTGATGTAAATCTGAACTCTTCCTTTTAAATTTTCAGCAAACTTATTTTCTAAATTGCTTTTTATTTTACTCCACATCATTTCGGTTGAATTTTTGTTGTTAACAGATGAAATACGAGTTAAAATCTAAACTAGTAAATATCACCTTTTGATACTTTCTATTTTCAGCAAACCTTTATAAATACCTTCAAACCAAATTTTTCCATGATTATTAATTTGTAATTGCTCATATTCCCAGATCAAGTTTTCTGACTTATTTCTCTTCAACCATTTATTAATTTTCTTCAGAGATATATTAAACTTTTCTTCATACATATCACCAAAACCGCTAAATACAAAAAACTGCTTTTTCGATACGTTACGCATTTTACTGAAATTTTTAATTAAAACTAGCATCTGTTCATCATCATAACTAAAATTTGGACTTAATAAGATATTTGAAGTAAAGAAATTGTTGTCAATCGTATTAAAATACATTAAAAATGTTCCACCTAATGAATGTCCAATTCCAATTCGTTCATCCTTTATTCTATAGTTTTTAAGTAAATATGGTTCTACTTCATTTTTAATATGACTTATTAAACTATCTGCTGCACCAATCGGTGGCTCGTACTCTTTCAATGTTTCCACATTATTATTCTTGGGCAAAAATTCAAACCATCGATCTTCAGTAACGATACCTACAATAATCATCGGTTCGATAAAATTCATAGAAAGCAATTCACTCGTACCCTTCACATAATTGAATATTCTTTGATTTTGCGAATCAAATAAATACAAAATCTTAAATTTTCTCTCAGGTTGTTTAAAATATTCGTCAGGAAGAAATACTTGCAGCTCTCTCTCTTTTTCAAATACAGTCGATTTTATTAAGACAGTTTTTGTTTCTGCATAATATTTATTTTGATCAATTTCTTGCGAATAAATAAAGTTAAAAGTAAAAATAAATAGAAGTAGTGTTCTCATATTTTGAAGGTTTACGAAGGTTCTCTTTATTGACTAAGAACAGTATAATCTCCTGAATAATAACCAGTAATTAATACTCCATCTTGTCTAGTAAATTAGAACTGAAAATCAATATTTTCGCTGCTAATTGAATTTATTACAAAACTAATTTCAGTTGCGTTTAAATTCGAACCTAGATTGTCTTCTAATAATCTGCTTCCTCCCTCTATAAAATTATTTACTCTCGAAGCATTTTTGGTAATTCTATAATTTAGAAGTTCTTTCGGTCCACTTTCGAAATTAACTCCCAAGTAATCAACATACATATAATCAATACCTGCATCAATATTCTCAACAAGTAAAAACTTATTACTCATAATAATCGCTAAGTCACTCGGATTATTGTCAATAATATTTTCATCATTGATATAAACATATGGTGTTTCGATAAAAACGGAAGCTATTTGGATCCCTCCTTTTATTTCTACTTCATTATCAATAATTGTAGTAGCATCAGTTGAGCAGGAAGTGATAAATAGGCCAATAAAAAGAGCAAAAAGAAATTTTAGGTTTTTCATAATTTTAAATGTGATAGGGAGGTTATATTGATGTGTGGTCATTTTGTTGAGAACTAGGAAACTATTCAGATTTCTTTCGTAAGTTTTTTTTTACATGGTATATGTCAGTTACTAATTTTATTTCAATGTGTTGATTAATGTTGGAAAATAACTTTTTTTAACTTATCCAGAAGCTGATTACTTTAAACTTTTTCCAATGACCATTTACTCTTCGATAAATAGAAGTTTCTCCACTTCCACATAAACTTCCGCAATGATGTCCATATGATATTATTACAGTTTTGTAGTCAACACTAAATAGTGGTAAACTTATTCCATCAAATTTTCTGGCATCATATTTTATTTGAAAACGTTTCCAAAATTGATCAGATTTCTCACTTATGCGTAATTTATTTATCGAATCGAATGGTATTACAACTTTATTTTGGATTAGGTTCCTTTCAATTCTAAATTCGTATCTTTTACTGATTTGAAGCTTCATAAACTCCACATCACTTTTGCTAAATATTGTGTCCATTTTTTCTATACCAAAATATTCATTATCAGGTAAGATCATTGGAAACTCTTCGCTCAAATACTTACTATTGTTATTGCTTTTTGAAAACTCATTTTTAATAATGAAATTAATAATATCATAAACTTCTTTATCAGGAACAAGATTTCGACTAATCGCTTTTTTCTCTTCACAAGATATAAATGAAATTATGATCAAAAAATATAGTATATTTTTCACATTATATAATTTTTAAATTTTCAATAAGATTCCCTACGATCTCGCGCTTTACGAGATTTGGGACTTCGGTAAGATTAATTTTTCGGTTAAAAAAAAGTTTTCCAAGTACAAAACCAACTTTGAATTTATGGCTAAAACTCAAATCTCGCAAAGTATCGTGTTGTGTATTATACTTTCTCACATTTTTGTTCTAATGTACTATACTTTTTTATCTTTCATCATTACGAAAATTAATTCCACCGCAGTTGGGTCGATTCCATTACAATAGATACTCCAAGGATAAAGATAAAAATCTTCTTTTCGTAATTTTTCGTCATTACCACTTCACTTCTATTTGAAACGGCATCCCGCGCAAAGGATGGGAATGGCATCCTTTGCTGCCACAGCAATAATTTTTAAAATTGAAAACTGCATTTCTGGCAGCAAAGATATAATGTACAGCCTGACCTGAGCCAAATGAAATAATGAATGTTACCACAGTAGTACTGGCGAAGGTTGCGCCCAAAAAAAAAAAAATATCTTATAATCTATCTCACACCTTCATAATTTATTTTTTACAAATCCCATTTTTAAAGGCTTCAAACTACTCACAACCAAAAATTCATATGACATAGGTCATAAAAAAGGACAAAGTTATCTTTTAATTTTACAGTATTAAAAACAACAAATAATAGTTTCTAAAAATATAAAATTATGACAATTCAAGATCAAAAAACAATTGGAGAATATGTAGCGCAAGATTTCAGAACGGCAGCTGTCTTTTCAAAATATGGTATCGATTTTTGCTGTAAAGGAAATCGCAGTATTGAAGAGGCGTGCACCAAAAAAGAGTTGGACGCGAGCAAAATTCAGAATGAAATAGACAAACTTTTACAGACTGCACAAACTGGTCATATTGACTTTACAAGCTGGCCACTAGATTTACTAGCAGATTATATTGAGAAAACACATCACCGATTTGTCGCTGAAAAATCTCCAATATTGGTGGCATTTCTAGACAAACTTTGTAAAGTTCATGGACATACGCATCCTGAATTATTCGAAATTACCGAATTATTTAAAGGTTGCGCCCAAGAACTTAGTAGTCATATGCAAAAAGAGGAGCAGATTTTATTCCCCTTTATCAAAAAAATGGTTGCTAGCAACTTGAATGATTCGGAATTAGATCAGCCTGGATTTGGCTCTGTGGCAAACCCAATTGCTATGATGAAAGCGGAGCATGAGCACGAAGGTGAGCGTCTTGAGAAAATTGCTACGCTAACAAATAACTACACGCCACCTGCGGATGCCTGCAATACTTATAAAGTGACTTTTGCAATGCTACAGGAATTTGAACAAGATTTGCACACGCACATTCATTTAGAAAACAATATTTTATTTCCTCAAGCGTTGCAAATGGAATCGCAAATGGAATACATATAATTTTTTATCTAGGTCGTAAAACGAAGAAACCCGGCTTCATTAGGCCGGGTTTCTCATTTTATTATCTAGCGTAAATTATGCTACTACCGCAATCTCTTTTTCTACAGACAACGTATTAATTTCCATCGTATAAAGTTTTAACTGTTCTTTGATGCTGTCTTTTGTATCACTAAAAAATGTAGATTGATCAAATAAATCATTGTAATAATTGATTCCTTCAAGAAGATTGGCTTTAAAACTTTTCAGTTTTTTAATCTGCGCTGCTGGCGCATTTTCTGAAAGATGCAAAAGTTCCTCCTTAATATAATCTACATACATCTTAATCTCATTGACAAACATATTTGGTCTAGAAATAGTCTGATTGATAATATTTTTGCGTCCGTAGATATGCTGCGCCATTGTATTAAGAGAAACTTCTTTGTCAAAATAAGCCAAATTTGGACCTGGACAAATTACGATTCCCTGCTGCTGCCCTTTAATTTTTATATCGTTTTCGAGGTAGGAAGCATTTGCCAAACCTACACAAAGACAGGCTTTCTCAGTAATTTTCGTTTTCTTATAGTCAAATTCCCTTTGAGAAATAGTTTCTTTTTCCTCTTCAAGTACAGCAAGTTTTAGATCTTGGTATTTCTTAGAAGCTGAACAAATTCCCTGATCGCCATACTCTTTGCTCAAGGCTAAAAGTTTTTTAGGACATGAACTTCCAGGTTTATTTTGTTCGATTCGTGATTGTTTGAAATATTCATTGCTCATTCCTCGGACCGTATTGAACGGAACTCCCAAAGGCGAAATATCACTTAAGTAAAAGTCTTCTTCCTTAGCTTTCGCTAAAACATCTCTAGTCTCTGCATCCACCGAAGTTGCTTCTGGCACCAATAATAAAGGCGATCCCCAACCAACAGAACTTACATTATATTCGTTAATCAGAAAATTGTGTTCTTCTGAAGTTCCTACGCCTCCTTGCGCTGTAATTGTCAACGGCAATGGTTGTGCTGGAACAGGAAGATTCTTAATCTCTAAAGCTTTGACCATTAAAGAATGTGCAGATGCAACAAGATCAGAACGTTTACTTTTGAATTCCTCCAAAATCGGACCCATTAAATGTCCATCCGTTGCAAAGGCGTGACCACCACAATTTAGTCCAGATTCAATTCGATATTCTGAAACCCAAAGTCCTTTTTTGGCAAGGAAATTCCCTTGAATCATTGCCGAACGATAATCGCTAACTTTCAGGATAATCTTCTTGCTAAGATTTCCATCTGCGTCTGGATAAAATTCATTAAACTGCTCAAAATAGCCGTAAAGTCTCGGATTCATTCCTGCCGAAAGAATTACTGACGATGTCAATTTGCTGTTAGCAAATCCTCTTAATGAAGCGTGGGCATCATTAAAAATCACATCTTGTTTCACATCACCGATGAAATTTTCTTTGTCAATCTTTGTCATAATATTGACATCGATTGCTCCGGCAAAAAGGTTTTCGTCTAGATACGTTTTTAGAGATTCTTTGATCGCAACTCCACCATCTACAAAGGATTGCAATCCTTGGCTTAGGTCTGATTGTGAAGGCAACATATCGATATAATTCTCTAATTGCTCTTTACTTTCTACTAATTGATTTTTGAAATCTTCCAATTTTGTCTTTACAATAGTATCCATCATATCCAGATAATGAGTAATTCTCTCAGCTCTGTAATCGTGAATTTTTTGTGTGATTTCTTGGTAAGGGATGGAAAATTTTTTGCTGTAGAATGATCTCATTTTCTCTATAAGATCATCATCTGTTATGGATACTGCCGAAGCAATACCTAAATGCGCCACGCGAATCGGACTATCGATGGTATAAGCAAGACCCATCACCGGAATATGAAACGTATGACTGTTTTTTGTCTCTTTCATAAAATAATAAACTAAATTAATATGTCTGCGAATTTAGAAGCATCAGCTCTCTAAAAGAATGATATATGTCATACAGCCCACTAATAATGCATTTTATAGGAAATAACTTTGAAATAGCGAGCGTGTTCACAAGAAATTTTAGCACAAAAAAAAACGCGAATTTTGATCTTCGCGTTTTTTTTTAAAAACTTATGATAATTAATAAGAACGTACTTTATTTTGGCAAAAGCACATCATTGATAACATGTACAATTCCATTTCCTGTTTCGATAGATCCAACAATTGGAGATCCATTTACAAAAACTTGATCTCCTTTTTTAGTAATTTTTATTTTTCCACCATAGAGCATTTCATATTCGTCACCATCCTGCAGGTAATCAGTTTTTAAAACACCCACATAGGTATGATAGCCGAGTATATTTTCTAGTTCATCTTTTTCTTCCGGTTGTAGAAGTCGATTAACTGCTCCTGCGGGAAGTTTATCAAATGCCGCATTTGTAGGTGCAAAAACTGTAAAAGGTCCAGCGTTGCTTAAAGCATCTTCTAGATCAGCAGTTTTTATTGCAGTAACAAAAGTTGTGTGATCTTTGCTATCTATAACAGTCTGAACAATATCTAATTTAGATTCGCTATCCTCAGCTGCCGTTTGTGATACATTTAAATCTACTGATTGATCATCATTCGAAATTTCTGGTTTATTAGTGTTTTGCTTGCAACTGATAGAAATTGCTAGTAATGCAAATAGCACGAATTTAATGGGCTTTTTCATAATCTACTGTTTTTATTATCAATATCTAAAGAGAGGAATGTCTAACTTTCCAATCTAAGATAGATATTATGGTTACTAAATTTCTAATCTATTTCTTTTTTTGAACTAATAAATAATCCAAGCATTGATGCAAAAAGTAGGAAAGCAATATAAAACAAGCTTTCATTTAAATATGGAATCAAGGTATAACTAAATGCCGCGATGCCTTGTGCCGCAAGGATTAATTCATTTAAAAATACTGAAACAGTAAATAAAAGTAGAGATAAGCAGGCGGCTTTACTAAATCTGAAAAATTTCTTTGCATAGATATAGTACAAAAGAAACAGACTGATAACTGCCAGTAAAACTAGATGTAGATAGGCTATCACTATAGGTCGGAAACTTTGAGTAAGTGTGCTTAATGAAGGAATCGTCGAAGCGACTTGCAACAGCAATTTTAGACTAAGCGAAAATCCGACTAAGTAAAATATAATGTTGAGCCACGCAGAGAATGACTTGGCATTATAAATTCTTACTCTTATAATTATGTATAGTAGTCGAAACCAAGCATATGTTTGTAATACCGCACAAAACGCTGTAATTAGCAGTAACCAAAGAGGTAATTCAAACCAAAGGATTGACAATAAATAGGTCGGAAAGCACGTAAACGCAAAAATATAAAATGCCGAAGTATAGAAGGTTTTTTGTCTATTGAGATTCAGAAAATCATATAGTAATCCCATACAGACAAAGAAGAACCATCCGTTATATTGAAAGTGCAGATAAAAGTAGATTGATGCTAAGGTAGTCTGCTCTGCCATGGTTTTCGTAGCCATCATATATGCAAGTGAAAACGTGCCAATAGACGATAATACAAGAAAGAATAGTGCCGCTTTAAACCATTTTACAGCAACGGCGGGAACAGTTATTTTTTTTAGATCCTTCAGATAATAGTACGCAAAAAAGTACGAGATAAGTACACTTAATGTCGAAAAGCTTATGGAAAAGAATGCATATCCTTGATAAATAAAGGAAATGAGCATTCCGTAAGAAGCTATCAAATTTGCAATTATTATTATATTATATTTCTTGGTTTTAAGTTCTGAAGTTTTTGATTGAAGATAATAAATCATCAAAACTATCAACGTATGTGTTACCCAACCCGCAAAGGCAAAATGTGAATGTGAATGTTGTAGATTTTTCTGATTTAGAAAAGGGAATTCAAAACCAATCTTATATCTCATTATTGTTCCTACAAGAGCTACAAGACAAAGGTTTATTAGGCTAAATTTTAACCAGAACTGAAGATTAAATTTCATCTTAAAAATATAATTTATGTTTAATAACTTTCACTTTTCCCTGAGTTTTGAGTTTCGATAATACTCTGATTACAGTTTCGACAGTTAGGCCAGTATGATTTGCCATTTCCTGTCTAGTGAAAGGCACAAGATAAAGTTCCTCTTCGGGACTTTGATCTTTTTTCTTGATTGTTGCAAGAAATCCTAAAATTCGATTTTCGGAGCTATTATTTATTATGAATTTTGCAGCAGTAGATTTTGCGTAAATTCTTTTTGCAAAAAGACGTAGCATCGATTTTTGTACTTGAGGATATTCGTCCAGAATTTTTAGGAATTTCTCCTTTGGAATTATTATAATTGTAGAATCTTCCAGAGTTATCGCGGTAGATGGATAAACCTCATCTATAAACAATGGTGGCTCACCAAAACCACGTCCCTCATTGAATATGCCCTGCGTAAATTCTTTTCCGGAATCATTAGAATTAAACAACTTCACACTTCCCGCTATTATTTGAAAATAATAAAGAGCAATAGCACCTTCGTCAAAAATTATTTCTGCTTTCTTATAGTTTTTCACAACCGCACCCCGGTCAAAAAGCAGATCAATATCTATTTGCATATGATCTATATATTTCGAAAATCTCTACGTGGTTTGGCAACCATTAATAATAATAATAATATCATATATAACCCCTATTTTGCGTGTTTAAAAGAAGACACAGTTTTGATGAAATTCTTTTTGCTAGTATCGGAATAGGCTTTATCGTTGATTAGATATTTATTTATCAATTCGCGGCTTCCTATATGATCAATGTGGAGTTTTTCCTGAATTGTCTTGGTGCTAATTGCTTTTTCTATAGATTGCTGTCTTCCTGGGAATTGAATTACTCTAAGTTCGGAGGTGTTTTCTGGTTGAAGATCCATAATGAGGATTGTATAATTATTAAATACGAGACTTTTGTTTTTGAATTATATCGATGACGCTGTCGTACATTTCGCTTAAAGCTACGACAATTTCTCCCGTATTTGCAAGATCAAGTGCTTTTTGTACGGCTAAATTCTCATTTTCGATCACCTCAACCGTTATCTCTTTATTTGCCGATGCAATACCTTTTTTGAGAAGATCGATAATATTTTCTCCACTTCGACCTCTTAAATTCGATTCTTGTCGAATGATGATATAATCAAACATTTGTCCGGCCAGCAGTCCACATTGCAAAATATCTTTATCTCTTCGATCTCCAACTGCAGAAATTACTCCTATAATTCTTTGACCTTCAAATTGTTTTAAATACTGTTTGATTGCCTGATATCCATGAACATTATGAGCGTAATCAACAATAATCTCATAGCCATTGATCTGAAAATGGTTCATCCGTCCGGGAGTATGTTTCTGGTCTGGATAGAATTCTGCCAGTCCTTTTGCGATATCCTCAATTGAAATTCCTTGAAGAAATGTTCCTAGAGCTGCTGCTAATGTATTTGCCATCATAAATTCGCAAGTTCCTTGTACAGTAAGCGGAATATTATTGACATGCGCTATAATTACAGAAACTTTATCTTTCGCGATTATAAGATTTCCTTCTTGGAAATACGCAACAGGAATATTTTTACCGGTTAATGATTTAATAAGTTTCGCATCATATTTATCTATAAAATAAGCGTAGCGACATTGCAAATTGTTGGCAATTTTGATACAATTTTCGTCTGTTCCATTTAGTACAGCCCAGCCATCACGTTTGACACTATGTGCTACAACTGCTTTTACTTTTGCTAAATCTTCTAAAGTGTCTATGTTATGAAGACCTAAATGATCGCCTTGAATATTGCTAACTATTCCAATATCGCAATGATCATAGTAGATTCCCGCTCTGAGAATTCCACCTCTAGCGGTTTCCAAAACCGCAAAATCTACTGTAGGGTCGCTCAAAACTATTTTGGCACTCTGCGGCCCAGTCATATCTCCTTCAGCAATTAATGTTTCATTTATATAAATTCCATCGGTGGTAGTAAAGCCAGTATGATAGCCAGCAGTTTTTGCAATGAAAGCAGTAAGTCTCGTGATTGTAGTTTTTCCATTGGTACCAGTAATGGCAATAATAGGAATTCTAAATTTTGCTTGTTCAGGATAAAGCATATCGATAACAGCCTTGCCAACAGAACGGGCGATACCCGATGTTGGCGCCAAGTGCATGCGAAATCCTGGTGCTGCATTAACTTCAATTATTACTCCTTTGTTATCTATAATAGGCTCAGTCAAAGTGTTTGCTATAATATCAAGACCACATATATTAAGTCCCATAATTTTGGCTGCTCGTTCGGCAAGCTTAATATTTTCTGGGTGAAGATCATCAGTTACATCTTCAGCAGTACCACCTGTACTTAAATTTGCAGTCGATTTTAAAAAAACTGCTTTATCTCTTTCGGGAATATTTTCTAAAGTAAGATGCTGCTTCATCAACATATTATGACTATCCTGATCAATGGTTAATTGAGTGAGATTTTTGGTGTGGCCTACTCCTCTTTCTGGATTCATATTTAACTGTTCAATTAATTGTTGAATAGTTTTCGAACCATCTCCTATGACGTGAGCGGGAATTCTTTTGGCAGCAGCCACGACTTTAAAATCAACCAATAGAATTCGAAAATCCGAGCCTTTAGTATATCGCTCAACCAGAACAGAATCCGAAATGGTTTGTGCAAATAAAAATGCCGCGTGCGCAGCAGTCCAACTAGTAATGTTTATCGTAGCGCCTCGACCTTGGTTCCCATTTAGAGGTTTAATAACTAGTGGAAAGCCAAGGTCATCGACTATCTCCTTAAGTCTTTCTTCAGACCTGCAGGTACTCCCTTGCGGAACTGGAATAAACATTGATGAAAGTAGATCTTTCGTTTTCTGCTTATTTCCTGCATCATTAACCGCAATACAAGATGTTGTCTGAGCTATGGTGGCTTGAAATTGCTTCTGCTTATCACCATAACCCAAACAGATTCTGGAATAACTCCCCAACCTTCGCCAAGGAATTTCTCTGCTTTCGGCTTCTTCTACGATACTTGCCGTACTTGGCCCAAGAAGATTACTATAATAAATATCTTTGATCTCAAGCGATTCATCTGTGATATCTTTAATTACTCCAATACTGATGCTATCAATTATTTTTCTAAAAATTTGAACTACATAAGTTGCAGTTTCAAAATCTCTATAACTAAAAGCAAATAGATAAGTATTATTGGTTGCAGCTGCTCTAAAATTAAAGAAATACTGAAGCTGATTATTTTCAGGTTGAAGAAGTAATCCTATCTTACACAGTAAAATCAAGCAAGATTCCTGATTTGTATTATTATCATGACTCTGATCATTTTGAAAAACTATTGTACTTTTCTTCGAATGTTCAAGACTGTCGTAAAGATTTTTTAGTAACATCAATGTTTCACTACTAACTGTATCCATCGCAACAGTAAATTGCAAAAGAGGTTTATAAAGCGAACTCCAGACATTAGCGCCTTTTAAATATCGAGTGGATAATATTTTCATCATGTTTCAAGGAAAATTATAGGTAAGGCAGGTATTGTTTAGACGTGAACAGTCATTAGACCATATCGTCCATTGATCGCAGATAACATAAATATTTGTATCGCTGAATTTTATCCACACGAGAGTTTTTTCCGTCAAGAGCAGAATTGGCTTGTGCATCAGTAGATTTTAGGTGATTTGTATCCAAATCTTCTTCTATAACATATATTGATTTCAGTTTAGAAGCTGAAATCTTATTACAATCTACTTTAATGTTTTTGAGATTTAAGTGCGGTTTCATACAAGAATTTTTAGTGTTTTTAGGCAATGCGTAAAGTTGCAACTATATAACCTGTAAAGCGTTATATAGTTGTGGGATTGATTTATAAAATTATTTTGAGCATAAAAAAAGCACCTCAAAAAAGGTGCTTTATACTGATTAATTTTATTTAAAAATAATTAAGGTCTCACCTTCTCACCTACATACTGAATGATTCCTCCACTAAGATTAAATGCATTTGTAAACCCTAATTCATTCATCAAACTGCAAGCTTGATGACTTCTCACTCCTGATCTACAGTATACGTAATAATTCGCATCCTTGTCTTCAAGAGCTGTAAGTTGATTTACAAATTCCTGCCCTGAATAAATATCAATCATCATCGCATTCGGGATAATTCCTTCGGCCCATTCTGCAGGTGTTCGAACATCTATAATTATTGCATTATCCTGATTTGCAATTTGTTCCGTCCATTGTTTTTGAGATAAATCCATAATTAATTGCTAGTTGTAATAGTAGAATTTTGTTTTAACAAAGTAATAACAATTTGTAATTCTTCACAACTAAAATTTTCATACATTTGTATATACAAATATTGTATTGACAAATGACGATTGAAGAAATAATAAAAGCTCAAAAGCCCGTATCGCTAGCAAAGAAAACGTTGCTTAATTTGACTATTACTAATCATTTTGCTACAGAAAGCTTTAATGAGATTCTTAAACCATACGAGCTATCTGCTGAGCAATTTAATGTACTGCGAATACTTCGGGGACAAGAAGGGCACATTTTAAATATGCAATGCATTCAAGATAGAATGGTAGCAAAAACGAGCAATACCACTCGACTTGTAGACAAGCTACTGATAAAAGATATGGTCACTCGAAATGTATGCACGTCTAATAGGCGAAAAATCGAAATCAAACTTACTGGCAAAGGATTTGATGTATTACAAGAATTAGATCCAAAAATCGAAATGTACGACCACGCTTTTTCTTCAAAACTAAATAATGCCGAACTTCAACAGCTTAATGATTTGTTGGATAAATTACGTAAATTTTAAACCTTAATAAATAATTCTTTACAATGAAAAACTTAAAAACGCTTGCCATTGCCATTCTGGCTTTTACTACAACTTCTCTTGTAGCTCAAACAAAAACTATTAATACTGCCAAAAGCCAAGTAAAATGGATTGGTGAAAAAGTTACAGGTCAACACGATGGTAATGTAGAATTGTCCTCAGGAATGTTGATTTTAGACAAGCAAAAAGTTGTTGGTGGTACTTTTACAATTGCAATGAATACAATTACGGTTACAGATATTACTGAAGATCAAGGTAAAGGAAAACTGGAAGAACACCTTAAAGCAGAGGATTTTTTTAATACTGCAAAATTTAAAGATGCTAAATTGGTTTTCAAGACAGTAGCTCCAAAAGCAAATCAAATATATTCTGTAACGGCAGACCTTACGATTAAAGGAATTACAAATCCTGTAACTTTTGATTTAAAAGCAAATTCAACCACAGCTTCTACAACTTTCAAAATTGATCGAACTAAATATGACATCAAATATAAATCAGGTAATTTCTTTGAAAATCTAGGAGACAAAGCGATTTATGATGATTTTACAATTAGTGTAAACCTAGTTTACTAATTAAATTTAGATTACAAATAAAAAAAACCCAATCTCGCGATTGGGTTTTTTTATAGAGTATTTTTTAAAACTATCTAAGCTTTAAACTTCGAGGTCAGATCTTTTGAAAGCGCATCTTGATGCAAATAGATGCTAGTAGTTTTTAACTGCACAAAGGCTTTTGAAACGTATAAATATCCTTTATAGTCGTTTTTGTCACCCCAAGAATTCTTAATTTTATAATATTCTTTACCACCTTGATCTTTTGCAATTCCCACAATTTGCATAGCATGATCATCAGTAGTATATAATGAGTAAAGTCCTTCCAGACGCATCTCTTCGGTAATTACTTTTTCTTGGACAGGTTTGTCAAAGAATTTTTTACGCTCGCTATCAGCAATATTGTACAAATCAACATTTGGAACGTGCGCTACACCATTTTTCCAGCTAAAGTAATCTTCAGTTACATCCGTAGACCAAGCGACAGAATATCCATTTTTTAGTGCCACATCAATCACGTCTGTCATTTCTTTCATCGGCACATTGTACGCAAAATCATAACTCCAATTGTCAGGAACTGGAACAAGAATTTTCTCGTAGTAAGGACTATCCATATAAGATGTAATTTCTACATATTGCTCTGGAACGATTCCCACAACTTCTTTGGCAAAAGTATGCGGAGTATATGTTTTACCCAAATAGGTAAAAGTCGCAGGAACTTTTCCTAAAGTTTTATCTAAATAATCGTTGATATCCTTTACCCAAGAAATTCCCTTTTTCGGATCAGGATTCTTCATGTAAGTATCCAAAATAGCTTTAAAATCCTTTTGAAAAGTAGCAGATTTCAAACTTCCTTTTCCGTAATCTTCGTTTGTATATGCCTCTTGTGGCATTGCACCGTACTTTTTAATCATATTTACTACATCGTGCGGTTCGCCTCCATCTCCCAACGACATATTTCCATTCATCAAGATATAATTGCGCGCTTTGCTTAAGTAAACTTGTCTAGCTGTATAAATTTCTGCCAAGTCTACAGGAGCTTTTCCCATTCGGATCATTTCGCTTTCTAAAAAAGAATTTCCAGAGTAACTCCAACAAGTTCCGGCAGATCCTTGATTTTTGATTGGAGAATTCTCAATGTCAATCACATCTTTAAAAGCAAATTTTGAACTTATCGATGCGTTATTTATTACTTTATTTACCAAATCATCTTGCGCAAATATCGATGTTGCACAGAATAATAAGGAGAGCATTACTGTTTTTCTGATCATAATTAGTATGTTATTATTTTATGGGAATTGCTAATTTAATACAAGCTTTACTATTACCGAGCATTTTTATGATTTTTAACGTGTGAAAACCAAATCGGTATCGGTGGATAATTTACTGTCAAAACCATAACCATCGTAATCAAAATGCTTTAAATCGTCTACTGTTTGTGCATTACTTTCGGCAATAAAACGCACCATCATTCCCCTCGCTTTCTTTGCGTAGATAGCAATAATTTTAAGATCTCCATTTTTATAATCTTTAAATTCTGGTTTAATTACTGGGACTTTCAATGCTTTTGTATCGATTGCTGAAAAATATTCATTGCTCGCAAGATTGATAAAAAGTTCGCCTTTTTTCAATTCCTTATTTAAAGCGGCGGCTATTCTTGGTTTCCAAAACTCATATAAATTTTTGCTGTGTCCCACCGGAAGTGAGATTCCCATTTCCAATCTGTAGGCTTCCATCACATCGAGCGGTCGTAAAATTCCGTACAATCCTGATAATATTCGCAATGAATCTTGAAGTCCCAATATTTTCTCCTCGCTCAAACTGTATGCGTCAAGTCCTTTGTAGACGTCGCCATCTAAAGTGAAAATCGCTTGTCTTGAGGTTTCAGTAATTTTGGTGTTGAATTTTCGATCTTGATTTCGCTGCCAATTTAGATCTGATAATTTTTGCGAAATTGACATTAATTTGGACAAGTCACCTGGAGATTGATTTTTCAGTTCGTGTTGAATTTCTTTTGCTTCGTCCAGAAAAATTGGTTTTGTATGTTTTTGAAGTGGTAATGCAGTTTCAAAGTCGAGTGACTTGGCTGGTGACAGTACAATTTTCATTTGATTTTTTTAGGTTGATTTCAAAAATACGAAATTCCACTCTTAATTTCTAAGGCGCTGACAATGTTTTGGCTTTCGCCGAAGGTGTATCGGTTTCATAACTACTTCTGGTGGAAAGAGGAAATTACAAGAGGAAGTTCTTACGGCTAAATTGTCGTTGGTTGAGACAATGTTGAGATTCTTAGATAAGGAGGAATATTTGTTGATCTTAATACGTTTTTAGTTTAAGTCACTATCAAAAAGTAGATTAAGAGCAGCGGATTCTGCCCACAAATTTGTCATTTCGACGAACGAGATCCGAGCTTTTGCGAACAGGCGCAGCAAATCATATAGTAAAACTCTTTCTTACCGTAAAAAATGCTGTCTTTAATTATAAATTTTATTTTTGAGGTGACGATCACATTGTCTTGTGAAGCTCGTTTTCACCGAGTGCCTACTTTCTTACTAGAGCGAATCAAATCCTGTGCGACGCGGATAACTTTTATGAATAATTGCAAAAACTACCTGCCTTACAGGCGCTACAATTAGCTTACAGTTTTAAATAAGTACTCACCAAAGGCAAGCGCCAGATCACGCGCCATTAATTTAAGCAGGAGAATTTCAACCGAAGATGAAATCCCCCTGCTATATATCATAAAAAACGGTGATTTGTCGATTATAAATTACATATCAACTTGGATTCTTTCGGCGAAAGCCACAAAAAAAAATGACCTAAAATATTATTACTTCAGGTCATTAATATCTAAATTTAAAAAGTGAATTACTCTTCTTCTTCTATACTTTTGCTTTGCGCGTAACCACGCCATTTTTCAATAACATCTGCCAAATCTGATGGTAACTCTGTATCAAAGCGCATCATTTCGCCAGTTGTAGGATGCACAAAACCAAGTGTTTTTGCGTGTAATGCCTGACGCGGCAAAATTTTAAAGCAATTTTCTACAAACTGTTTGTACTTGGTAAAAGTGGTGCCTTTCAAAATTAAATGACCGCCATAACGCTCGTCGTTAAATAAAGTATGGCCGATATGTTTCAGATGCACACGAATTTGGTGCGTACGACCCGTCTCCAATTTACATGAAATCAAAGTTACATATCCCAAACGCTCCAACACTTTATAGTGTGTAACGGCAGGTTTCCCGATAGTTTCATCTTCAAAAACCGCCATTTGCATGCGATCTTTGACGTGTCTAGCAATATTTCCTGTAATGGTACCTTCATCTTCCTTGACATTTCCCCAGACAAGGGCAATATATTCACGCTCAGAAGTTTTTGCTTCAAACTGCTTCGCAAGATGGGTCATGGCAGCTTCGGTTTTGGCTATAACAAGCAATCCAGAAGTGTCTTTGTCAATTCTATGTACCAATCCCGGGCGTTCACTACTATTCATCGGGAGATTATCAAAGTGAAATGCTAGCGCGTGTACCAAAGTTCCAGTATAATTTCCGTGTCCTGGATGCACAACCATTCCCGCTTCCTTATTAATAAGTAATAAAGCGTCGTCTTCATAAACGATATTCAACGGAATATCTTCGGGATCTATTCGGTTTTCGTAAGGAGGATGTGTCAGCAAAATTCGGATTACATCTCCTGGTTTTACTTTATAATTGGATTTAACCGCAACATCATTCACATAAATGTCACCAGCAGCAGCAGCACTTTGAATTTTATTACGAGTTGAATTCTGAATCATATTCATCAAGTACTTATCGATTCGCAACAACAATTGACCTTTTGGAATTTCAAATCTAAAATGTTCGAAAAGAGTGTCGTCTTCTACGTTGTCATCTATATTATTCACCATCGGTACTACTATCTAAAGAATCATTCATGTCATTTTCGTCAAATGCTACTTTTCCGTCGCCCAGCACAACATCAATTTTTGATGTCTTCATAACTTTATCTCCTGCTTTCAATACTTTTCCATTCTGTTTAAGTTGTCTCACCATATCTTTTCCTAAATACGGAACGTAGGTGATCTCGCCTATTTCAAGTCCCATTGCAAGAAGTGTTGGCGATGCTTGTCTAAACGTTTTCTCGATTAAGTCAGGAATAATGACAGAAGTAAATCCAGATGAATTAATTTTGATGTAAATCTTTCTATCCTCTTTTACTTTCGTTCCCGGCAGCGGATCTTGCTCGACCACGCTAAACTTAGGATATCCTTTATGAAAATCGACGCTATCAAGCAATACATAATTTAGATTTAATTCCTCAACTTTATCTTTGACTTGCTGCTCGGTAAGTTTGCGCAGATCCGGAACTTCTATTTCTTGACCGTGATTTGTAGTGCTGTCTAACCAAAAAATAAAGGCAAAAACTAGGGCTGCGATTATGGCAATAGCAGCTGCAATTTGCATAAAGAAAACGCGGCTGGTCAGATATTTTCGTAAACTCATAATTATTTAATTTGTCGCAAAGATATAAAAATACTAAAGGGTATTCATTTGAAAAAAATTGATAAATTTGTTGCATAAATCAACCTCTTCACCCTTTAAACAAACTCATTAGTATGAAAAATATTGCCATCATTATGGGCGGCTATTCTAGCGAAGTTCAAATCTCATTAATAAGTGGTAATGTGGTGTTTAACAACTTGGACAAGTCAAAATATCGCGCCTATCGAATCCATATTCTTAAGGAAGGATGGTTTTATTGTGATGAAAGCGAAAATCTATCGCCTGTAGACAAAAATGATTTCTCTATTCAGGTTAGTGGAAAGAAGGTTGTTTTTGATGCTGTATTCAACGCAATTCACGGTACGCCGGGCGAAGATGGACTTATGCAAGCTTATTTTGAATTACTCGGAATTCCTCAAAACTCATGCAACTACTATCAAGCAGCACTTACTTTTAATAAGCGCGACTTACTTTCTGTACTAAAACCTTACGGAATAAAAACTGCTACTTCTTATTATTTAAATCAAGGAGACGAAATAAATACTGGCGAAATTGTAAAAACAGTTGGCCTACCTTGTTTTGTGAAACCTAATAAGTCTGGATCTAGCTTTGGAATTTCTAAAGTAAAAACGCAGGATGAAATGGAACAAGCGATAAAAGTTGCATACAAGGAAGATGATGAAATAATTATTGAAAGTTTTCTTGATGGTACAGAAGTTTCTGTTGGCGTGATTAAATACAACAATGAAGTAATGGTTTTGCCTGTAACAGAAATCGTATCTGAGAATGATTTCTTTGATTATGAAGCGAAATATCTAGGTAAATCTCAAGAAATTACGCCTGCAAGAATTTCTGATCAAATGACATTAAAAGTTCAGAAGATCTCAAAACGGATTTACGAAATTTTAAAAATGCAAGGTTTTAGCCGTAGCGAATTTATAATTGTAAATGAAGAGCCGCACCTGCTCGAAGTGAATACTGTCCCTGGACTTACAACCGAAAGTCTTTTGCCGCAGCAAGCAGAAAAAGCTGGAATATCGCTCAAAGATTTATTTTCGAACAGCATCGAAATGGCTTTAAAGAATTAAAAAGATGGAATCATTGGATTGGGAGCAAATTTTTCTTTTCGATAAGTCTTTAGTCTTTTTGATTGAAGTTAGTTTTCGTACGTTCATTATGTTCGTAGTGTTATTATTAACCTTAAAGCTTACCGGAAAACGGGGCGTTCGGGAATTATCTGTTTTTGAAACTGTTATCATCATTGCTTTAGGTTCCGCAGCGGGAGATCCAATGTTTTATGAAGAAGTAGCTATTCTTCCAGCCTTAACTGTCTTCTTGGTAGTTATTGTTTGCTACCGACTTCTGACTTGGTTGACTGGAAAAAGCAAGAGATTTGAGCATTTTATGGAAGGAAAAACAGAGTGTTTTATTAAGGACGGAAAATTTGCAGTCGACACCTTTAATAAAGAATCTTTGGCACAGGATGAATTTTTTTCAGAACTTCGTCAACAATCAATATCGCATCTTGGTCAAGTTGAATATGCCTATCTTGAAACTACTGGAGAAGTAAGCATCTTTTTTTATGATGACGATGCGGTCAAATATGGCTTGCCTATTCTACCACATCTATTTTCGAAAAAAGTAAAAGACATTTCTCACAACGGAATTTTTGCATGTGCCCATTGTGGTAATGTGGAAGAACTTCCTGTAGGAAAAGAAATATGCAGAATTTGTAAAAAAGAAGAATGGGTTGAAGCAATTCGAACAAAACGCATTTCCTAACAAAATACATTTAAAATGAGAAGAGCAGTTTTCCCAGGGTCTTTTGATCCAGTTACTCTAGGACATTTAGATATCATCAACCGCGGATTGCCATTATTTGACGAAATAATTGTAGCCATTGGTATTAATGCCGAGAAGAAATATATGTTTACACTTGAAGAACGTAAAAAATTTTTAGAAGAAACTTTTAAGGATGTGCCAAATATAAAAATTGTAGATTATACTGGTCTTACAATTGATCTTTGTGAGAAATTGGACGCAGCATTTATATTACGTGGTTTGCGAAATCCCGCAGATTTTGAATTCGAAAAAGCAATCGCGCACACCAACAGAAAACTTTCTAAAATTGAAACTGTTTTCTTGTTAACTGCAGCAAACACTTCCTATATCAGTTCAAGTATTGTAAGAGATGTTATTAGAAATGGTGGTGATTACACTTTACTTGTCCCAGAGGCAGTTAGAACAAATAGTAAATAGAAATCCCGCAAAATAGTTTTGCGGACATAAATTAAGATAGAATGAACTTAGAAAGAGAATTAAACAAACGTAGTAATGGTGCTTGCGAACTTTGTGGATCTACAGAAAATTTAAAACAATACGACATCCTTCCGCAAAAAAAAGCTGGACTTGACGAAAGTATTTATTTGTGCCAAACTTGTATCGATCAGATAGAGAATCCCGAAAGCGCAGATGCAAATCACTGGAGATGTTTAAATGATAGCATGTGGAGCGAGCATATTCCTGTTCAAGTAATGTCATACCGATTATTAAAACGTTTTGGCAATCACGAATTGGCAGAGCAGATCTACATGGACGAAGAGACTTTGGAGTGGGCAAAAGCTACTGCTGAAGGTGAGGAAGATGAAAACAAATTAGTACACCGCGATAGTAATGGAGTTGTCTTAAATACTGGAGATTCTGTTGTACTAATCAAAGATTTAAAAGTGAAAGGTTCAAGTATGGTTGCAAAACAAGGTACCGCCGTTCGTAATATTCGTCTTGATCACGAAAACGAAACATTTATTGAAGGTCGTGTAGATGGGCAACAAATTGTTATTATTACTCAGTATGTCAAGAAATTATAAATTATAGTCCGATAAAATTAAAAAAAACGGTTTTCATTCAAATACTAAGAATGAAAACCGTTTTTATTTATAGAAAAATTGAAATTTAAGTTCAAAAGAATATCTTATTGCTCTTCTTTCTTTACTACGTTTCTAGCTACTTCAATTTTGTATTTTTTGCCTTTCATCTTTTTATCTCGAATGGCAGTCAGCAAATTCGCCACTTTTGAAGATTTTACAGCTACAAATGAGATGAAATCTTTGACTTCAATAATTCCGATGTCAGATTTATCTAAACCGCCTATTTGTCCAAAAAAACCAACAATATCTATTTTGTTAAGCTTATTCTTTTTCCCACCACTTATATAAACAGTTTTATAGTCGGGAGCTTTTGGCAAAGTTGTAAAGATTTTTACATCTAAAGTTGGCATTTTATAATCTAAATAATCTGCTTTTTTCTCAGCTTCATTATAAAGAATATAAGCAGTACCAGAAGCAGTCATCCTTGCAGTACGACCATTACGGTGTGTGTACTCATCTACTTTTGATGGTAAATGATAATGTACAACGTGTTTCATATCTGGAATATCCAATCCACGAGCAGCTAGATCTGTTGTTACAAGGTAACGAACGCTTCCATTTCGAAACTGAATAAGCGCTCTTTCACGCTCGTCTTGATCCATTCCGCCGTGGTAATAGGTAACGCTTACTCCTTTTTCATTTAGCAAATCACTTATGCGCTCAGCGGCATCCCGGTGATTACAAAAAATAATTGCTGATTCAGATTTGAAGCTACAAACTAAATTAAATAAGGTTTCTAGTTTGTCTTTTTCTGGTGACACTACAAGTTTCGTCGCTAGATTTGTATCATCTTCGTTGTCTGATAGAAAATTTAAAACTACTGGTTTATGAACCTTTGTATATTTTGGAATCTCGATTCCGTCAGTTGCAGAAACCATTACTCTTTTATTTACCTTTGGCAAACGTGCAATAATAAATGACATTTGCTCGTGAAATCCAAGTTGCAGAGATTTATCAAATTCGTCTAGAATAAGTGTTTTGATAGAATCTGTTTCAAAAGTCCCGCGATCAATATGGTCAGCAATTCGACCTGGCGTACCAATTAATAGCGCTGGCGGATTGCTAAGATTCTTAATTTCAGTTTCTATAGAATGACCTCCATAACAAGTATTTACTTTGAAGGAAGTTCCCATTTTTTTCCATACTTGTTCAATTTGCAAAGCTAATTCTCGAGAAGGCACAAGTATTAAACATTGAACTTTATTCGATTCCTCGCTCAAGGTTTGAAAAATAGGAAGTAAAAAAGCAAGTGTCTTCCCTGATCCTGTAGGCGACAGTAAAAGAACGTCGCTACTATCAAGAATTGCATCTTGAGCAACTTCTTGCATTTCATTAAGTTCTTCAATGCCTAAATTAAGAAGTATATTATTGGAGTGTACATTATTATTCATGGCGCAAATTTACTAAGTAACATTCGAAGAAAAATACAAAAACAAAAAAAAGCGTCATTATTTAAAATTTTTACTAAGAAATAGGTTCTTTCCTAACTCAGAAGGAAGAATTATTAAAAATTACACGTAAAAAAATTATTCTATTTCAAACAACAATTTAATATTCTCATAAGAATTGGACAATGCAAAAGGAATGTCTTTGGGTTTGATCCACTCCACCTTCTCAATACCTTCATCAAGTTGACCTACAAGTTGGCCATCATGACTTGTATGCATTTGAAACCAATGTGTTATCTTTAATTTATATTCGCCATTTCGTTTAAAAATGTGGTAGGTTTTTTGCAATCTTTCAGTAATTTTTAATCCTGCAACACCTGTTTCTTCTTCCACTTCACGCATTGCAGTTTCTTCAATATCCTCTCCTTTTTCTGTTCCGCCTTTGGGCAAATCCCATTTTCCGTTGCGGAAAATAAATAAAACATCGCCGTTTTCATTGTATACAAGTCCGCCCCCCGCCTTTTGTACTGGGATTTTAGACTTAAGAACCTTCATGATTTCCTTTGCATCCGAATGATATAAATATGCTTTTTGAATTTTATTATGAAACATTTTTGAGATCAATTGCTTGATATCGACGCTGTCCAAAAGGAACATCTGAAAATCTGTTTCTTTTATTATCTCATTTGTGAGAAAAAGAGGCTTGTCGTTTACGAAAACTTTATACATTTGTACTATGATTTTTACTAAAGATACAGCCGAGAAAACTGCCGAACTACTTCTGCAAATAAATGCAATTAAATTGAATCCTAAAAATCCTTTTACATGGGCTTCAGGATGGAAATCTCCAATATACTGTGATAATAGAATGACGTTGTCATTTCCACCTATCCGAAATTATATTCGCGAGTCGATTGCAAAGAATATTGAAAAACAATTTGGAAAACCAGATGTCATTGCCGGAGTTGCCACAGGCGCTATAGGTATTGGTGTTTTGGTTGCCGAATATATGGGACTTCCATTTGTGTACGTTAGACCGGAAGCCAAAAAGCATGGACGTCTAAATCAGGTTGAAGGTTTTTTGCAAAAAGGACAAAATGTTGTTGTGATCGAAGATCTAATTAGCACAGGAAATTCGAGTCTTAATGCAGTTGCTGCACTTAGAGAAGCAGGAGCGAATGTGAAAGGTATGGTTGCAATTTTTAGTTATGGTTTCGAAACTGCAACTGAAAACTTCAAAAATGCAAAAGTTGATCTTTTCACACTTAGCAATTATGATCACCTTCTTCCATTAGCTGTAGCTAAACGATATATTACTGAAGAAGAATTGTCGGCTTTAGAAGCTTGGAATAAGGATCCGGCAAACTGGGAAGCCACCGTGTAGTACTATTAAAAAAATTAAAGTTAGCATCATTATGAATATAGAAACTCCAAAGACAACTGTAGAAAAGTCAGCTGAAAGCATTTTCAATTCATTGTCAAACATTGAAAATTTTGAAAAGCTCATGCCGAGTAGCCTTCAAAAATTTGAAATCGTAAATCCTGAAACATTTAAATTTTCGTTGAAGGGAATGCCAGAAATCGAATTGAAAGTGAAAGAGAGAGTTCCCAATAGTAGACTTATTCTTGATTCTGCCAACGAAAAAATGTCATTTTCATTAATTGCAAATTTGACTGAAGTTTCGGAAAACGTAACGGACGTGCAATTAAGCTTCGAGGGACAATTTAACGCAATGATGGCGATGATGATAAAAGGACCAATTACAAAATTCATGGAATCTATATCTTCCAGTATGGACAAATTATAGTTTTCTAAATTTATATTTAAATGCTTTACTAATTTTCAGATTTTAGTAAAGCATTTTTATTTCCTTGATATTGTAATGATGAAAACTTTCATCTTCATGTTCTACTATTAGAAGTCCTTGGGCACTAACATCTCTTACTATTCCCATAAATCTGCCACTATCTCCTATTTCGAAAACAGTAGGAACATCCTTTCTAAATAGATTCGATTTATAAATACTCCATAACTCGGCGCGATTAAATTTCATAGAAACAATCGTAGTTTCAAGTTCTTGAAGCAAATCCATCAGCAGCACTTCTTTGTCAAAATTCTTAGACGCATTTATTAGCATAGAACTGGCGGTTGGTATATTTTCAAATGATTTTTGATTCACATTTAGTCCTATTCCGACAATCGAAGTGATACTTCCGTCACCTTTAATGCTGTTCTCAATAAGAATTCCACCTAGTTTCTTATTATCTGCCATTATGTCGTTAGGCCATTTTATAGCAATTTTCGAGATATTATTCCGCTCTAATGTTCTAAATATGCTCACCGCAACTGCTACATTGAGTAGATAAATTTCTGCGATATCCGCAATTATATTTTCAATATAGAGACTAAAGGTCAAGTTCTTACCTTCCTCGACAGACCATGATGCACCCATTTGACCACGGCCTTTTGTCTGATTCTCAGCAACAACGCAGCAAAAGTTTTCCGCATTTCCAGTTTGAATAAGTTCTTTTAGAAAATCATTAGTGGAAGGAATGGCATTGAGTTTGATTACCTGCATAGAACTATATTTTTAAAACTTAATTTAATGTTATGTTAAGGTTCAAAAATAAAGACAAAAAGTGGTAACTTTGCCAATTACAGAAAAAAATAAATGACTAAAAAAGCTATAAACAATGATGTTCTTCTAGCAAACATCATAAAGGGAATTGAAGAAGTTAAAGGACAGGATATTGATATTTTAGATCTTCGTGATATAGACACTTCGGTGTGCGACTACTTCGTAGTATGCAATGGAACATCAAACACTCAAGTTAATGCCATTGTAAATTCAATTCAAAAAATCGTTTCCAAAGAATTACATGATAAACCTTGGCATGTTGAAGGATCTGACAATGCTGAATGGGTTCTTATGGACTACGTAAACATTGTAGTGCATGTTTTCCAGAAACATATTCGAGAGTACTATAATATAGAAAGTTTATGGGGCGATGCTAAAATCACAACAATCGAAAATAAATATTAGAGTTAATGGCTAAAGATAATAATCCAAATCCGAGCAAATTCAAAATTAGTCCATGGCTTGTCTATGGAGTAATTGTGTTTGTTTTTCTAGCCATCAGCTTTGCAACTGGTGGATCTTCGTTTCAGGATGCTCAGAAAACATCTTCATCAAAATTTAATGTGTTCCTTGAAGAAGGAGATGTTTCTAAGGTGAATATTTTAAATAAAACTCAGGCAGAAGTTTACCTTACGCCTGAAGCTTTGAAAGAAAAGAAACACGCTGCTGTTGCTAAAGACCTTTTGAATAGACCAAATCCAGGTCCTCATTATGTTTTTGACATTGGTAATGACGAGATTTTCCAGAAGAAACTTGAAACTGCTGTTGCTGAAGGGAAACTAAAAGATTATAGCTTTATGCAACAGAGTAATTGGACAGACCTACTAGTAGGTTTTCTGCCAATTATCGTAATTATTGCAATTTGGATTTTCATAATGCGTAGAATGTCTGGTGGTGGCGCAGGTGGTCCTGGCGGTCAACTATTCAACATAGGAAAATCTAAAGCAAAGTTATTTGACGAAAAGACAGATATTAAAACGACTTTTAAAGATGTAGCAGGTCTTGAAGGAGCAAAAGAGGAAATTCAGGAAATTGTAGAATTTCTAAAAAATCCCGAAAAGTATACGAATCTTGGAGGTAAGATTCCAAAAGGAGCTTTACTTGTAGGCCCTCCAGGAACAGGAAAAACCTTATTAGCAAAAGCTGTTGCGGGAGAAGCACAAGTACCTTTCTTCTCACTTTCTGGTTCAGATTTTGTTGAGATGTTTGTAGGTGTAGGAGCTTCAAGAGTTCGTGATTTATTTAAGCAAGCAAAGGAAAAATCTCCAGCAATCATTTTCATTGATGAAATTGATGCTGTAGGACGTGCAAGAGGAAAAAATAATATGTCAGGTTCTAATGATGAACGTGAAAACACATTAAATCAACTTCTTACTGAGATGGACGGTTTTGGAACAAATTCTAATGTTATTGTTCTAGCTGCAACAAACAGAGCGGACGTTTTGGACAAAGCATTGATGCGTGCTGGACGTTTTGACAGACAAATTTTTGTTGATCTTCCAGACATTAGAGAACGTAAAGAAATATTTGAAGTGCACCTAAAGCCTCTTAAAATAGAAGAGGCGTTAGATACTGATTTTCTAGCAAAACAAACTCCAGGTTTCTCAGGCGCAGATATCGCAAATGTTTGTAACGAAGCTGCATTAATTGCTGCTCGTTACGATAAAAAAGCTGTAGACAAGCAAGATTTCTTAGATGCTGTTGATAGAATCGTGGGTGGTCTAGAAAAGAAAAATAAAATTGTTACTCCACATGAAAAACGCGCAATAGCGATTCATGAAGCTGGGCACGCAACAGTAAGTTGGATGCTAGAGCATGCTGCTCCATTAATTAAGGTAACAATTGTTCCTAGAGGACAAAGTTTAGGCGCTGCATGGTATCTTCCAGAAGAAAGACTTATAGTTCGTACCGATCAAATGCTTGACGAAATGTGTGCCACGATGGGCGGAAGAGCTGCAGAGAAAGTAACTTTTAATCGTATTTCTACAGGTGCATTAAGTGATCTTGAAAAAGTAACTAAGCAAGCTAGAGCTATGGTAACCGTCTACGGTTTGAACGAAAAGTTAGGTAACGTTACATATTACGATTCATCTGGTCAGAATGATTATGGCTTTTCTAAACCATATTCTGAAGATACTGCACGAATAATTGACGAAGAGATTTCACTATTGATTGAAAGTCAATATCAGCGAGCTATTCTTATTCTTGAAGAAAATAAAGACAAATTATTTCAACTAGCAGATATATTAATTGAAAAGGAAGTGATTTTTAAAGATGATCTAGAAAATATCTTTGGAAAACGTAGCTTTGATCAAAACCTGCAAGAAGAAATTTCATAAAAAAAATCTATAATATTTAGAGAAGGAAATCTTAATTCAAAAAAAACTCTTTTGAATTAAGATTTTTTTATCTTTGAATGTTTTCAAATCATAAACAAACGAAAATGCCTATTATGAGTCTTTTCAAAAAATTATTTGGCGTAACTGATTCTAAATCTGAGGAAGAAACAGAGAACATTTACAATAGTCAGCATGATGCTCCAAAAGCGCCAGTTGATGAACGTTTTATGTTGAATTTCAAGAAAAATGGCGGTAAATTTATTTACTGCGAAAATTTGGATGAAGTTAAAGAGCAATTTGAAAATATTTTGGAGGAAAATGACTGGTTCGAATCGCAGGTTATGTGTTTTGAACCAAAACTTCACAGCCTTCTGGACGAAAACAAATTAGAATATACTCAGGCGAAAAATCCAATATTTTTATTTGCTTCGTGCGAAAATCTAATTGCCGACGAAGGATCGGTTTTTCTATCTTCAAATCAGCTTAAACAAAATAAGCCAAATCAATTGCCTGCTAATATTGTTATTCTGGCAACAACTAGTCAGATTATTGAAAGTACTAGTGATGGACTGCGTTTGATTAAAAGAAAATACGAAAAAGATTATCCTACAAATATCACTACTATAAAGTACTTTGACAAAGCAAAAGAGGAAGATTTTCTTCAGTACGGAAGTACGCCGAAGAATCTCTACTTACTGCTTTTAGAAGATCTCTAATATGCGCGAAACACTCATCAGAACCGCTTCAGGTATTGTTTACATCGTACTTCTAGTTGGAGCGACAGTTTATTCTTCGTACACGTTTCAAATTTTATTTGGAATTTTGATGCTCATAAGCATTTACGAATACTGCAAATTGATTCGAATAAAACCAGGACTACCACTATTTACTGCGACGGTACTCTACTCCTTATTTGCTGTATTGGGCAAAGACTCTATTACTTCGATATTGCTTTTAATTCCTGCATTATACTTTGCTGTAATTTCAATGATCCTTCTCTTTAAGAATGACATGGAAGAAATGGACGAACAGCAAAAGCTTCGATCAGTAGTGAATTATATCATTCTTCCTTTTATAATTATCGCACAAATTCCTTTTGAGCAAGATTTTTACAATCCAAAAATTATAATTTCGATTTTTATATTAATCTGGATTAACGATACATTCGCTTATATTGTTGGTAAAACTATTGGAAAAAATAAATTATTTGAAGCCATATCACCAAAGAAAACAATCGAAGGATTTATCGGTGGTTTAGGATTTGCAATGATCGGCGGTCTTCTATTATCACAATACTTTATTGCTCAACCATTCATTATTTGGGTAATTATAGCTGTGATCGTTTCAGTTTTTGGAACAATAGGTGATCTAATCGAATCTCGATTAAAACGAATTGCAAAAGTAAAAGACAGCGGGTCTATTATGCCAGGACATGGTGGAATTTTAGATAGATTAGATAGTCTTATTTTTGCTGCTCCATTTGTGTTTTTATTTTATCAGATTATAAAATACATTCCATATTTCTAAATACAAGTAAAATTCATTTCGTAGCTATTTATAAATAAAACAAAGAACTTATTTGAGATTTTGATAAATACATGCCCTTTTAAATTACTTGAGATTATATTTTTTTCACATATTTGATACCGACTTTTTTCCTGTCATTTTTCTTACCTGATTTCTACTTTATTCCGTAAAAAGCTCTTGCTTTATTTATAATTTAATAATCATTTTACTATTATTTCTTAAGATATGATATCTTAGAATTTATTACAGTTTAAAAAATATTTACTTTGAAAGTCCAGATATTCCTAATTGATTTGGTTTACTTATTAATAAAAATCTTGGTACAAGGGAACTTTTACGAGAGAGATGGTAGTGAAACAGAGCAAAGCCTAATGACGATACAAACCGTTTATTGTGGCTTTACGGAGGAAAAACAACAATAAAGATTGGGAAAGGACATCAATACCTGCCTCACAAAAGTTTCAACTTTTACGAAAACGTTTTGGAGACGGTATTGCGCTCAGAAAAATGCCATCCCAATTTTCTGCAATAATCCGTAAAGCCACAAAAAGTATTAAATGTCTTTATACTAAGTAATATCGATAATTATAAATGATTTAAAGTGCGTATTATTATTTATATTTACACCCATAAAAATAGTTATTAATTAAAACATATATATTATGACAAATATCAAAATTTTATCAAAAAAAGAAATTGACGCATTATTAACTAAACCAAGTCCTTCCAAAGAGATTATTTACGGATCAACTATAGAAAAATTAAAAAGTGGTGAAGGGTTTTTAGTTACTATTGACTCTTTTAAAGAAATTATGAAAACTCCGTTACAAACTTATTATGCAAATAAGTATAAAAAGAAAGGGAATGACATCATTGATATTAAAAAAATGGGTGATAGTTATTTAATCCGAAAAAAATAAATCCCACAACAATCGCTATTATAAACGACTAGAAAACTGACAATGTTTTCGGTGCGTGTAACACAATTAATATCATTATGTTTCATAAAGAAGGATCTCGAATTATTTTAATTTCTACAACTATATTAGTTGCAGTATTGCTACTTTCAGATAAATTCATAACCAATTACTGGTTATTGAAAACTATTCAAGTAGCATCTTTATTATTTCTAATTATCATTTTACAATTTTTCAGAAATCCAAAAAGAAGTGTAGCTATTGACGACGGTCACATAATTTCGCCAGTTGATGGTAAAGTTGTAGTGATTGAAGAAGTTTATGAAGCAGAATATTTCAAAGACAAAAGATTGCAGGTTTCTGTTTTTATGTCTCCGATAAACGTGCACGTGACTCGCTATCCGATGAGTGGAAAAGTAGTTTTTAGTAAATACCATCCTGGGAAATTTCTTGTAGCATGGCATCCTAAATCAAGTACGGAGAATGAACGTACTACAATTGTTGTGAATAATGAAAACTTTGGAGATGTACTTTATAGACAGATTGCAGGCGCGCTTGCAAAAAGAATTGTAAATTACGCAAAAGAAGATATGCAAGTAATTCAAGGGACGGATGCTGGCTTTATCAAATTTGGTTCGAGAGTGGATTTATATTTGCCACTTGGAACAGAAATTAATGTGGTTTTGAATCAAAAAGCAATTGGTGGTAAAACTATCATTGCCACAAAAATGTAATGACTGATCAAGAAGTAGACATAGAATTTTGCAAAGCGGTAGACCATGCAATGAATTTATCGCAGGCGTCATTGCCGCAGGATGTGCAGTTGAGGCTATATGCTTATTTTAAGCAGGCGTCATTTGGCACTTCCATTCCTAAAATGTCCACAGATTTTGATCTTCGCAACGCCTTTAAGACAAATGCATGGATGCAAATCAGTCATATTTCAATTCGCGAAGCTAAGGAATTGTATATCGAAACAATAAATTCAATAATCGGAGAAAAGTAAATTTATGAAAATGGTCAAGCACCTTATTTTATTTTTAAGTTTGATACTATTGTTAAGTTCATGCGAGGAAAAAAAATTAATTGAAGTACAAGTTCCACTTCCTTCAGCTCCTGAGAAAAATAAATTAGGAAATCCTGACGATGTTAAGGCCGAAATTGGATCGTTTCAATTGGCTCAACTTCCTTACAGTTACAATGCATTTGAACCTGAGCTTGATGCTGCAACGATGGAATTGCATTATTCCAAACATTATCTTTCTTACGCAAACCATTTAAATAAAGTACTGAAAGGTACTCCAATTGAAAAATTTAGAATCGAAGAAATCATCTCGTCACTTGATATGAATAATATCGCTTTGCGCGAAAATGCTGGTGGTTATTACAATCATACATTATATTTTGAGTCCATAACTCCTAAAGACGGCGGACAACCCAATGCGGCTCTTGCCGAAGCTATAAAAAGAGATTTTGGAAGTTTTGAAAATTTCCGTTCTTTATTTTCTACTGCTGCTCAAAAAGTTTTTGGGTCTGGCTGGGCATGGCTCATAATAGACAAAGCAGGTGTTTTACAGATCGCAACAACTGCCAATCAAGATAACCCGTTAATGCCGCAATCAATCATTAGAGGAACACCTTTACTACCAATTGATATGTGGGAACATGCATACTATTTGCATTTCAACGTCAAACGAAAAAAATATATCGACACCTATTTTGACGCTATAAATTGGGTTAAGATTTCCGAAAGATATAATACTGCTATCGGATTATAGATGAATAAAAAAAACCTGTACTACTTAAAGTACAGGTTTTTTTATGCCTATAAAATAATAACTCTATTTTAAGTTTGCCAAAGACTGCTCTATTGTTGCAATTTTTGATAATGCGTCTGCTTCTTTTTTGCGCTCAATGTCTAAGACATTTTGCGGCGCTCCCGCTACAAAGCGTTCGTTTGATAATTTTTTCTGAACTGACATTAAGAATCCTTTCGTGTATTTTAACTCTTCGCTAAGTTTAATGATTTCTTCTTCAACATTTATCGCACCCGAAACTGGAATGAAGTATTCATTTGCCTGAACTCTAAAAGTTAAAGCTCCTTCTACTTTTTCTGTGATATAATCATACTCAGAGATGTTTCCAAGTTTAGTAATTACGCTATCAAAATTAGTATCCGAATTACTGTTATTCATAACTTTTACGACAATTGCGTCTTTAAAAGCGATGTTTTTTTCTTTTCTAATTGTTCTAATTGCCGAAACCACCTCCATAGTATTTTCGAAATCAGAAATAATTTTAGAGTCAAATTCCTTTGCTACTGGCCAAGTCGAAATGATTAGCGCCTCCTCTGAAGTTCTTTCCTTTATCAAATGCCAAATTTCTTCTGTAAGAAAAGGCATAAATGGATGAAGCAATTTCAAGTTGTCTTCCATCAAAGCTATTGCCGCATCAAAAGTTTTGCGATCTATTGGCTGCTGATAGCCCGGTTTGATAATTTCCAAAAACCACGAGCAGAAATCATCCCATACTAACTTGTAAATAGACATTAATGCATCAGAAATACGATATTTTTCGAAGTGATCTTCAATTTCTACCAAGGTCTGATTCATTTTGGCTTGATACCATTCGATACCAACTTTAGAAGATTCAGGTTGTGAAATTTTGTCGCTTACTTCCCAGCCTTTTATTAGTCTGAAAGCATTCCAAATTTTATTCGAAAAAGCTTTTCCTTGATTGCAAAGCTCTTCGTCAAACATAATATCATTTCCAGCAGAAGCACTAAGTAGTAATCCAACTCGTACTCCATCAGCGCCAAACTTCTCGATTAAATCTAATGGATCTGGAGAATTTCCTAAAGATTTTGACATCTTTCGGCGTTGTTTATCACGAACAAGTCCGGTAAGATAAACGTTTGTAAAAGGTTTTTTCCCAGTATATTCATAACCGGCAATAATCATTCTAGCTACCCAGAAAAATAATATATCCGGACCCGTTACAAGATCATTCGTAGGATAATAATATTTAAATTCTTCATTATCAGGATTTACGATTCCGTCAAAGACTGACATTGGCCACAACCAAGAAGAAAACCAAGTATCTAGAGCATCTTTGTCTTGACGCAAATTTTCAGCTTTAAAGTCTTGAAAACCATCAAGTTTCCAAACCATTTCTAATGCTTGCTCGCTTGTTTTGGCAACTACAAACTGCTCTTTTCCGTCTCCATAATAGTATGCAGGAATTTGCTGTCCCCACCATAATTGACGTGAAATATTCCAATCACGAATATTTGTCAACCAATGACGGTATGTATTTTCAAATTTTGCAGGATGCAATTTTATTTCGTCATCTTCAAGTACCGCTTTAATTGCCGGTTTTACAAGTTCGTCCATTTTTAGAAACCATTGCTCTGATAAGCGTGGTTCGATAACCGCCTTTGTTCTTTCTGATGTCCCGACTTTATTAATATGAGATTCCGTTTTTGCAAGCGATCCCAGTTCTTCAAGTTCTTTTGCAATTTCTTTTCGAACTACAAAACGATCTTTTCCTTCATAATGTAGCCCATAACTATTAAGAGTTGCATCTTCATTTAGAATATCTATAATTTCAAGATTGTGCTTCTCGCCCAAAGTCTTGTCATTCATATCGTGAGCAGGAGTTACCTTTAAACAGCCAGTTCCAAACTCTATATCGACATATTCGTCTTCTATTATAGGAATACTTCTTCCTGAAATAGGTACAATTGCTCTTTTCCCTTTAAGCTCGATAAATCTCTCATCATCTGGATTTATACAAATGGCTGTATCACCAAAAATAGTTTCAGGTCTTGTAGTTGCAACTGTTAGAGTTTCAGAAGTACCTTCAATCTGATATTTAATGTAGAATAAATTTCCTTGCTGTTCTTCAAAAATTACCTCTTCGTCAGATACTGTGGTGCGTGCTTCAGGATCCCAGTTTACCATTCGGTACCCACGATAAATTAATCCTTTGTTGTATAAATCTACAAATGATTCTATAACTGCCGCCGACATATCAGGATCCATTGTAAATTTGGTTCTTTCCCAATCACAAGAAGCGCCTAATTTTTTTAGCTGCTCCAATATAACGCCACCGTATTTGTCTGTCCATTCCCAAGCGTGTTTCAGAAATTCTTCGCGGGTCAGGTCATTTTTATCTATTCCTTCTTCTTTAAGTTTCGCCACTACTTTTGCTTCTGTCGCAATAGACGCGTGGTCGGTTCCTGGTACCCAGCAGGCGTTAAATCCTTTGAGTCTGGCACGCCTAATCAATACATCCTGAATTGTATTGTTCAACATATGCCCCATGTGAAGCACACCAGTCACATTTGGCGGCGGAATTACAATTGTATAAGGAGTTCGATGATCAGGTTCAGAGTGAAAATAGTTGTTTTCCATCCAGTAAGAATACCATTTGTCTTCGATATTTTTTGCATCGAATTGTGCGGGAATGTTCATGTGAGCTTGTTTATAAAGGTTGCCAAAAAATTTGGTCTACTTATTGCAGACACAAAATTAATTAAATAGTGCAGGATACAAAAATAACAATGATATATTTGTATTAACCGCAAAAGTCAATTAAATTTGAATTTTACCTACAAATTATAAAAATAACAAAGATGAAAAAATTTTTACTTATCGCAGCAATTGCATTTAGTTCTGTAACCTTTGCCCAATCAGGAGCAAAAATTGAGTTTAAGGACAGCGACAACACAATCGATTACGGAAAAGTATCTAAAGATTCTGACAACGGAGTGCGTTCATTTGAATTTACAAATACTGGAAATGCACCCTTAATCATTACAAATGTTCAATCAACTTGCGGATGTACAGTACCTTCAAAGCCAGACGCTCCAATTATGCCTGGAAAAACAGGAAAAATTGAAGTAAAATACAACATGGCTCCAGGTCCGATCAGAAAAACAATTACTGTAGAATCTAATGCGGTTAATTATGATGGTGGAAGAGTTCCTTTGAAAATAAAAGGAGAAGTAATAGTTAAAACAGAAGTTAACGTTATGGAAAAGAAAAAAACCATAATGAGCAAATAACAAGTAATCAAATGCCTTTCATTCCGAAAGGCATTTTTTTTATAACGTAGTTCGCAAACGAAACGAGATAATTACAGTTTTATCCTGTCGCAAAAGTTCTAACTTAATAATCTTACCATCGGGTCCACCAAGAAGTTTTGTAATCTGATCTAGTGTCATTTTGTGAACATTCTTGTTATTGATGCTAATTATTTGATCGTTTACTTTAATTCCCGCTTCTTCTGCGGAACTTGATTTTCTAACATTAAAAATTTTATAGATTGGTTTTAAGTCAAATTTATAAGTGAAATTGTTCGTTATATTCTTGCCTGCAGAATCGTACATCTCACCCTTATGATGACTGCGAACTTCTACCTGTTCCTTTACCCATTCCATTCCATCGTGTTGTAATTCTATCCCACTTTTATCATAAATGAAATCTTGCCCATAATTTTTATTAGGTTTTAAATAAAGCATTCTGTTTTTATAGTCAAAAATCTGATCAAATCTTCGCAGTACCTCCCCGCCTATTGAACCCAATCTATCAATAGTGGTGTTAATATTTTGAGTGGAAATCGAATCAGGAAAGGAAGTTATAATATTATTAAGTTCGAAATTTCCGATTTTCATATATTCGATACGAGCTTTATCACCATAAATTTCACCACTAAAACCTTTACCTAAAAAATCAGGAACACTTATTGCCGGAATGCTAATGTTTTTTGTCCTATTTGCAAAGAGCCATAAAGCATCGCTATTGCCATTGTCTACTAATACTTTTGCTAAAGTTTCTCCCATTCCGCTCTTGACCAAAATATTGATATACGGCTTATCTTTAATAATTTCGATTGGAATGCCTTCAAACCTCTTCATTCTTTTTATCGTCTTAGAACTTTCTTTTCGAATAATAATTCTCCTCCGCAAATAGTCAATTTCTACAGGGTAATTTCGAAAAAAATCATCACCCAGAATTCCATTTACAGGAATTCCAACATTGGGTGAAAAATTTACTTCTTGATTCAAAACAATTAAAATATCATGATTCTCATCAGAAAAGTAGGGTGTTTTTAATTTATTATTTTTGGCTAGCATTGCATCAATTGGCGCCTGACTTCCCATACCTTTTAATTGGATTTTCTCTACATCTCCAAATGTCAACGATTGATTTTCGTCAAGACTAAATAATACAGTTTCTGAAACGCCAGTATCCAGCAGAAAAGTAAGATCCGTTCCGTTTACATTAATCTTGACAAAAATCAAATTACTTAAAAGTTGAAATGGAATTACAACCTTGCTTTTTTTTACGTCCATAAGAAATCCATCCTGAGCCTGTAGGCTTAGAGTAATGAAAAGTATTATAAGCAGGAATCTCAATTTCATAATTAATAATTACTTAAAAGTAAGAAATTGTCAGCCACTTTAAGCAAAATTTGATAAGTTAAACTATCTAAAAAGTCTAAAAAATAGTGCAAATTTGCATATCAAAATTAAATATCATGCCTAAAGTTTCTCACAAGGGTTCTCAAATGCCCGAATCACCAATACGAAAATTGGTTCCCTACGCCGATATCGCTAAGAAAAAGGGAAATAAAGTGTACCATTTAAATATTGGACAGCCAGATATCAAAACGCCGGATGTTGCAATGGATGCTATAAAAAATGTAGACATGGAAGTACTTGAGTACAGCCATTCTGCCGGCTTTGAAAGTTATCGTACAAAATTAGCAGCTTACTACCAAAAGCAGAATATCAATGTTAGTGCATCCGAAATTATCATTACAACTGGAGGGTCAGAAGCTCTTATGTTTGCAATGGGAAGTACGATGGATGTTGATGACGAAATTATTATCCCAGAACCTTTCTACGCAAATTACAACGGATTTTCTACTGCATCGGGAGTAAAGGTTGTACCTGTTGTCTCAACAATTGATGATGGTTTTGCTTTGCCGCCTATTGCAGAGTTTGAGAAGTTGATCACAGCAAAGACTAAAGCTATTTTAATCTGTAACCCTGGAAATCCAACAGGTTACTTATATTCTAAAGAAGAGATTTTACAATTGGCAGAAATCGTTAAGAAGCATGATTTGTTTTTAATTTCTGACGAAGTTTATAGAGAATTCACTTATGATGGTGACGTTCATTATTCTGTAATGAGCATTC